>CAYOQG010000206.1:0-10752 GCA_964405925.1 uncultured Phycisphaeraceae bacterium
GACCTGCTCGGCAACCTGACCGTCGACGAGGGTGGTCTCAAGGTCAACGGGGCCACCACCAACATCACCCACACGGTCAATGCCACCAACGAAATCACAACCATCGACCGTCCGAGCCCCTCTGAGGAAGCGGCCCTCATCGCAGATACGTTCACGACCTCACTGAGCAGCTTCTGGACGCAGAACGCGGGAACCTGGAACATCTCGTCAGACAAGGCAAATGTCCAGGTGTTGGGCGGCGGCGGCACGGGGGCCATACTGCTCACCTCGGCCCAATTCAACGTCGCCACCTATGAGGTCGAGATCACCTTCCCGGCAAGCTCCTCAACGAACAGGGCGGCTTTCGTGTTCGCCCACGACGGCACGAACAACTACTATGCCGTCGCTTTGGACCGCACCACCGCCAAGATCGCCCTATATCAGGTTAGTTCCGGTTCCTGGGGCTCGCCTCTCGACAGCGAGAGTGCCACGTTGGCCGACTCGACCGCCTACACGATCAAGGTCGGAGTAAAACAGAGTCAGGTCGAAGCATCCATCGTCGGACAGAGTTCCGCGACCTTCACCTATGACTCCTCCACCGAATTCGGTATCGGGTATGTAGGCTTCTATGCAGATAAGATGGGATTCAAGTTCGACGACTTCAAGGCCCACCAGGACGGCACGCGTGACGCCATGACGCCTCGGATCAGCGGCCTGGCCAAGGCCTCGCTCGTGTCCGACGAATTGCAGGTCGATGGGGACGTCACCAACGATTGGGGCGGCGAAGTCATCGTCGAGAATTTCTTCGATGACTACTACGTCGTCAAGGCAGATGTCAACGGCTCACCGGCTGACATCTGGGTGCGCTACCTTGACCCCAACAACGGATACCGCGTGCGGTTCCTGGCCAACAAGTGTTGTCTGAGCCTAACGCTATTCGAGAATGGCGAGGAGACGAGCCTGGACTCTACCGCCCCGGGCGGACCCTGTGGATTACCGGCCACACTCACCGTGGTGGTCTATGAGTCGGGCGGTACCGATCACATCGACGTCTATTGGGGCGGGACCCGGAGGATCGAGGCGACGGACACGGCCATCGCAGCCGGTGGCGTGGCCTTTGGCGGGAACTCAGCCACCTTCGACGATGTCAAGATCGGCTACGACACTGAACGCGACCGGGGAGGGAGTGTGAAGAGCGACTATGACATCGACGACGCCAACGACGATCTCGTCTGGGACGAGGATTTCGACGACACCGAGTGGCCTACGACCTACGATCCTTGACTCGTCACCCCCGCTTTGCGGGGTGGTCGCGCAGCGACCGAGTGCTTTGCACATCGTGACGTGTCAAGGACCGGGAACATGGTCCAGGATGGTCACTTTCGATACAAATACGACGCCTGGAACCGCCTGGTCGAGGTCAAGGCCCAGGAGGACAGCGCAGCCGTAACCGTCCAGACAGCCGCATTCTTCGGCGACGGGCGCCGGGCCAAGAAGGTCGTCACGAATTCGGGCGACTTCGACGGGACCTTCGTGTATGATTACGACGGTCAGAAGATCATAGAGACCCGGGACGGCTCGGGAAATCTGTATCAGCAGTTTGTCCACGGCACGCAGTACATCGACGAGCTGGTCATGGTCCGGGTTGCGGACAAGGGCGACCTGTACGTCCACCAGGACGCCAACTGGAACGTCCTCGGCATGACCGACCTCGGCGGCAATCTCGTCGAGCGGCACGTTTACACGCCGTACGGGGAGCTGACCGTGGACCAAGGGACGAGCTTCGGCGATTACGACGGTGATGGCGACGTCGACTGCACCGACCGCGCAGCCGGCGAGGCCGGCGGGGCTTGCCGGGGGTCGAGTCCATCGGGAGCTTGCCGGAACCTTGACACTGACGGCGACAACGACGTGGACGACACGGACCTGACCAACTTCGACGCCCTGCCGCAAGGCCTGGCCATCCACCCCGGCCGCACTGCGTCCAGCGTCGACCAACCCTTCGCCCACCAGGGCCTCCTCCACGAACCCGAAGTCGGGAGCTATCAAAACCGGGCAAGGCAGTATGCGCCGGGAATGAGACGTTTCATGCAAACAGATCCCCTTTTGTCGCGCGTGCAGTTCGTTGGCTCTTGGCGCCGCCTGCGCCACGCGACTAACCGTTTTGCCTATGTTAGCCAGAACCCGACAGGCCTCCTGGATCCTACGGGACTCTGCGATTGCAGCCCACAGTACCGACCCTGTTTGCGCGATGCCAATGATGCCTACAACGATGACGTCGACGGGTGCAATTTTAACGCCGCCGTAGGATTGGGTGGATGTTCTGCTGCCTACGCCATTTGTGCTGGTGCATGCTGGGTAAAATGCAGAGCACCGGCTAAGATAGCAGCCTGTTACGGGGCCTGTAGTGCGGCATACGGCGCGTGCGCGGCTGCAATTACCCTTGTGTTGGTTGACTGTTTGGGCTCAGCGCAGGACACCAAGGAACGAAGTTACCGTGCCTGCTGCCGGAATCACTGCCAACCTGACTGCCCTTGTGACTAAGTCTACTACGAACCATGGGACGGGTAATATCCCAGAACATTTGTCTGATTCTCGGGATTCTGCTGCTTTTTTCGAGCGGCGTGATCTGGAAACAGAACCAGACCGCAACAAGGATTCGGCACGATGGTAGCGCAGTATCTTACAACCTGAGATCTGACCTGTTCGTAGCGTCATTTGTCTCCGGTGCCGGCCTAGTGATCGTGGGCGTGCGACGGTACGCCTCGGATAGACGATTGAACGGGAAGGTTGCCCGAGCCGAGGAGTCGGTTCTTGATGTGGCCATCTTGGGAGGGGCTATTATGTTTGGTGCGCGTGGATTGCTCGCCCTCGCATATGCTCCCCTCATATACGCACACGGCGTTCAAAACCAGCCGTTCAGCTCACGTGGTTATTGGGGGTTATCGCTTGGCCTGATGTGTGCAGCGGGGCTCCTGGTTACCCTGGTTTACTGGTGGCGAGAGCGACGATTGAGGTGCCTAGTGTCTGAGTTTGGACCGATATGCAAGGGTTGCGGGTACTCGTTGCGCGGTATCAATAGTCTGGTGTGCCCAGAGTGCGGACAAGAGTTTGATCCGACGCACCTTCTCTGTTCAGTGGGCCCCAATGAATCGATGAATCGGCTAGCTAAACTCCTAAAGAACGTTTTGAGCCGACCACGAGCGCGATTGTTGATTGGCGCGGTGATCTTGCTCAGCGCGCTTTTTCTTCTGCAGCGGCTCGGATGGATTGCCCCCAATCTGGCGTACTGATTGGATCCAAAACTGGCTACTGGAAACACCGGCGTTGCCAGCGGGTCGCGCATGCGCAATGGGAAAGCGGGCTTGCCCCGCCAAGTCACCGAGCCCGGCCAAGAAAGTTGCCACGAATTCGGGGGATTTTGACGCGATCACCCACTATTATTATGATGGTCAGAAGATTATCGAGACGCGAGTCGGTGCCGAGCCGACCACGTATCACCAACAGTTCCTCCATGGTACGCAGTACACTTGCCCTTGACGTGCGGCCATCACCCCCTCATGCTGCGCAGCGTCGCCAGCGTGTCAAGGGTCGACGATACTTGACATTTCGCGAATCGCCGTGCGATTCCTGACGGGCGTTGCCCGTGCGAAATGTCAAGCAGAGCACTGGTTATGGTCCGGGTTGCGGACAAAGGCGATCTGTACGTCCACCAGGGTGAGCGAAGCGAACGGGAGCGGGCCGCCATTGGTAAAGCAAGCAGGGAGGCTTGTGTCAGGCCCGCGACCTGCCCGCAGGAAGTGAGCACAACGCGAACGACCGGAGGGGCCAACTGGAACGTGATCGGCCTGATCCTTGACACGACGCACTCCGCGTCGCGGAGGTGCCGCTTCGCGGCACGCAGGCTTTGCCTGCTGCGGCGAGTCAAGGACAGCCTGGTCGAGCGGCACACATATACGCCCTACGGCGAGCTCACCGTGGATCAAGAGACCAGCTTCGGTGACCGCGACGCTGACGGCAATGTCGATTCCACGGACAAGGGCACACCCGGCACGGATTGCACAGGGACCGTTAGCGGCGCCTGCCGCATTCTCGACCTGGACCCCGCCCTTGACACGTCACCGCGTGCAGAGCACGCAGTCGCATGGCGACAGCCCCGGGTAGCGGGGCGTGACGAGTCAAGGGTTCATGGCGATTACGACAGCACCGATGCAACCAAGTTCGACTCCCTGCCCCAAGGCCTCGCCGCTCACCCCGGCCGCACCGCCACCTCCGTCGACCAACCCTTCGCCCACCAGGGATTGCTCTTTGAGCCCGAGATCGGAAGCTACCAGAATCGCACGAGGCAGTACTTGCCTTCGACGCGACGGTTCCTGCAGCGGGATAGTATCGGGTATGTTGATGGACTCAACCTGTATGGGCGTGTTGGAGGTGATCCATTAGGCAATCAAGATCCATCGGGCGCTGTCTACCTGATTCCCGAGGCAGAGGATATAGCCGACTCTGCGCTTGACTACGGTGTAGCAATAGCCGTCGAGATAATCACGAGTATCCCGATCGGGACGGTCTACGGCCCTGCGTTTTCACACTGCTTATCTCACTGCATCATCACACGGATTACGAGTGTCGAGGTTTCTAGGCAGATTGGGCCGCACACTGAGAGGATTCAGCGTAGGATCTGCCGGCTTATGGGCAACTGCGGCTTGGGAGGACTTGTTCGGAGTACATGCAACAGTGCTGATCAGCAATCGGACTACTGGGATAACCAGTTGGGTCGGTCTGTGGCGACCACTAGCAGTAGCAGTTGTTATTCTGGGTGCAAAACGCGCATGGGGAACACTACTACTCATCCCGAAGGCAACGAAGAAGGAAGCAACAGAGAATTTGGCCCACTTGGAGACCCTCCAGGACTCATGGGCGATCCGAACATCCTCATGCCGGACGGGTGGGGGCCGTAGGTCACACACGCACTGCAGTGTATAGATCAACGGGTGTGCTTCCAGACAGTCGGTAGACCAAGATGAGTCGCGCCAAAGTACGTATGAACCGAGCTCGGAGCAAAGGACATTCTCTTTTCAGCCGTGCCCATTTGTGGACAAGGAGTGGACAAATGACAATAAGGCAACGAAAGCAGGTTCATGCTGCTGCTTTACTGATCTTGGTGCTCACTGGCTCGCTGCTGCAGAGTGCAGAGACCTCCTATGCACAGGCATGTCGGTTCGGCCCATCGGATGTACGGGACCCGGACATGATTCGGATTCCGGGGGGGACGTTTTTCATGGGTAGCCCCGTGACGGACAAGACCTCCTTCGCGTACCGACCCGTCGAAAAGCCACAGCACAAGGTCACGGTTGATGAGTTTTGGATCGCACGGTTCCTCGTAACAGCCGAGGAGTTCTGCAAGTTCCTCAACGATGTTGGGAACGAGCCGGGCCTTATGGAAGACGTCCGATATTATGACCGGCGAACGATTCGCAAGGTTGACGGCTGTTTCGTCCCGCAGGAAGCTGCGGAGCGCTGTCCTGCTGATCCCGTGACCTGGGCAGGTGCCAATGCCTACTGCGAGTGGCTCTCCCGAAAGCTCGGTCGGACATTCCGACTGCCCACGGAAGCCGAATGGGAGCTGGCTGCACGAGGGGTGGAAGGGTGTCTATGGCCCTGGGGCGACGAAATTCCTATACAAGTGGGGAATCCCAGTCTGAAAGTCACCAGCAGCGAAGAACTCCCCGAGGTTTTCTGTCGTGCCTTCCAAGCGCTTACGGCAGAGGAGCCTGCAGACGCGTTCCCTGCCGATCGTATGGCAGACGCGGATGAATACATCCCCTTTTACAATCTAAAGGGGTTACGATGGTCGTTTGTGCCGTGGGAGGGGGACAGACCATGGATGAAGGCACCGGTCGGGAGTTTCCCGCGAAATGCAACGCCGCAGGGTGTCTACGACATGTTGGGATACTACCATGGTCAGTGGTGCTCTGACGCATATCTCGAAAACGCCTATGCACAACAAACAGCAGGGAAAACCGTTGACACCAACAACAGCGAGGTGCCGCGTGTTCTTCGCGGAGGGTATCAAGTTCCCGTTGACTACAGGTCTCGCCAACTTCCGATTCTCAGCCTTCGCTGGCTGCTTCCGGGAGATGCAAAGTGGCCGCAGTACACGGCGGGGCGCACCTGGTCCCGTAAGGGCGGGCATCCAACCAAGGTCGGCGCGATGTTCCGACTCGCGATGTCGCCCCCGGGACCTGTGAGCAACGAAGGAAAGTGCAGCACCCAGGATTAGGATGGGTGGGTTCGCCGGCCCACCTCGTTTGTCAAGTTCTGGAATGCAAGAGCGGTTTTTGACCAATTGAAACGCAGAAATAGGGCGAAGCCCTTGGTCGAGGTCAAGGCGCAGGAGGACAGCGCCGCCGTGACCGTCCAGACAGCCGAGTTCTTCCCTTGACACGGCAGGGCGTGCGACGCACGCTGGTCGCAGAGCGACCATTCCGCGAAGCGGAAATCTGCCGAGTCAAGGGCCGGCCAAGAAGGTTGTTACGAATTCGGGCGTCCTTGACTCGCCGCAGCAGGCGAAGCCTGCGTGTTGCGAAGCAACACCTCCGCGGAGCGGAGTGCGTCGTGTCAAGGAGACGGGACGTTCGTGTATAATTACGACGGTCAGAAGATCTGCCATCCTTGACACAGGGCGTCAGACGAAGGGAGCGAGCTTGTCCGGCGGGAAGTCGGCAATCATCCGCTCGAGCTTCTTGCGACGCGTTCGCCCGTTCTTGAAGGACTGCTCCCTTCGCCTGGCCTGAGCCGCGTGCTCGCATCGCTCAAAGTAGACAAGTTCGACTGGCCGTCGTGGTGCCGTCGTTCGACACTCCCCGTCGCGATGTTGGGCGAGCCGTCGGCTCAGGTCGCCGGTGCTGCCGTAGTAGTATCGCCCGTCATTGCAGCGTAGGATGTACACGTAAGTGGGCATCGTTGCGACTTGTCGCACCGGCGAAGCCATGAGTCAAGGTCACCGACGGATCGGGCAATATGGTCCAGCAGTTCATAGCACCCTTGACACGTCGTTGCGGGCGAAGCCCGCGATTGCGAAGCAATCGACCCCGCAACGCGGGGTACGACGAGTCAAGGGCAAACGGCACGGAGTACACCTGCCCTTGACGCGCGGGACAGCCGCCAGCCGCGGGGGCCGTGCATCGCAACGTAGATGGGGTTGCATCGCGTCAAGGGTCGACGATACTTGACATTTCGCGAATCGCTGTGCGATTCCTGACGGGCGTTGCCCGTGCGAAATGTCAAGCAGAGCACTGGTCATGGTCCGGGTCGCGGACAAGGGCGACCTGTACGTCCATCAGGGTGAGTCCCGATACCATCGGGACGAACGGGAGCGGGCCGCCATTGGTAAAGCAAGCAGGGAGGCTTGTGTCAGGCCCGCGACCTGCCCGCAGGAAGTGAGCACGACGCGAACGACCGGAGGGGCGAATTGGAACGTCATCGGCCTGATCCTTGACTCGCCGCGGCAGGCGAAGCCTGCGTGTTGCGAAGCAACACCTCCGCAAAGCGGAGTGCGTCGTGTCAAGGACAGCCTGGTCGAGCGGCACACGTACACGCCCTACGGGATCCTCACGATCGACCAGGAGACGAGCTTCGGCGATCGTGACGCCGACGGTGACGTGGATTCCACGGACAAGGGCACGCCCGGCACGGACTGCACAGGGACCGTTACCGGTGCCTGCCGCATCCTCGACCTGGACCCCGCCCTTGACACGTCACCGCGTGCGGAGCACACAGTCGCATGGCGACAGCCCCGGGTAGCGGGGCGTGACGAGTCAAGGGTTCACGGTGATTACGACAGCACCGACGCCACGCTGTTCGACTCGCTGCCGCAAGGCTTGGCCATCCATCCCGGCCGCACCGCCACCTCCGTCGACCAACCCTTCGCCCACCAGGGCCTCCTCCACGAACCCGAGATCGGAAGCTATCAGAATCGGGCGAGGCAATACCATCCTGGCACTCGGCGATTCCTCCAGCGCGACCCTGCCCAGTATGCCGGCGGTATGGGATTCTACGAATATATCGCTTCGAATCCGACCAACGGAGTCGATCCCTCGGGGGCCCTAAGGTGGGAGACCCTCGGGGGCCCGGGGGCTGTGGTTTTGGACACGGCGTGCGGCGGCATTTATTTTGAGAAGTGGGTGATCATGACTTCTGGGGGGGTCGTCGTGCAGCTCGCCAAGCAATATCCTTGGCCCGTGCCAGGAGCATATAATTGCTTCGGTTTCGCGTTCGACACGCATGAGCCGCCCGCGTCTGCGAGGGACCCCGGGCCGTTCTCACCGCCCCTGCCAGCCGACGCATTGCTCGTGCTCATGAAGGACGGCTGGTACCGAGTGAATTGTTGCGAAGCCAGTATCTATGGCATCTGGTCCGACTGGTACGGTTGGGGTGTCAATAGCCTTTCCCATATGGGCAAGATGTATCTCGCGCAGCGTGACGCCTGCAGTTGGGAGTTCAGTGAGTATATCTCGTACACCATGTCCAAGCACGGTTGGTGTACCAATGAGATTGTCTACGGCACGTTTGAGACTGAGTTGGCGCCTGGAAATTACCCCGGCATGTACATGTGCTTCGCGAAGAACCCACCGGACGTCTGCTGTCTTGCGGGTGAGCATGAAATCCCACCCAACGATTACTTCCCGATGGACGACTAGAAGCGAGGTGTCAGCATGATCGCTCCCGATGTCGACCGGTCAGCCCGGCTGAGGTGGTTACACATAGTAGCCATGGTTGTGCCGATGCGTATCAGAGTATGCCTGTTTGCGCCCATCGTCGCGTGCCTGAGCGTGGCAGTTGGAGTCCGGGCAGAGCCACCAGACCAGCGGGAGGTCGTCGAGAGTGCTTCAAGCACACCCTTGTGCCGCGCTGAGGTGAACCTGTCGCTCGAAGCTCAAGTGACCTACGACTATGACTACGCGTCGTGGAGCTCCGGCTCGCAACTTGAAGAGATGTTCGGGCCGCCCCAAGCAGTGCTGACTATCGAGAGAAGGAAGCAACGTTGCGTGCGGCATTATTACACTCCCGTACCGGGTGCGCACAAAGGCCCGCCGATCAGCCTAGGCCCGATCATGATTGCCTACTCGCAGTACGACACCGTACTGGGAAAGGTGTACTATGGCGCCGTGCCCGGCTCCCGCAAGCCGGGTTCCGGCACCGACACGGACGCCAACGATCGGCCGCGAAAAGGGAAGTGGGTAGAGAAGTTTCAAGATGTCAAGGTCGGGATGCATCGCTCGGAGGTTGACCGCGTTCTCGGTGTCCCGCAAGCCTATGATTGCTTTCATGGGTATCCGTATGCGCCTGGGCCAGCGATAACCCATTGGGAGATGTTCTACGGCCCTGTACCTGACCCGGAGGACTGGGATCCCGTTGCTTTGGGCCCAGTGTCGGTTGTGTACAATCTAAGTCTAGCGAGTTTCCCCGTTTATCACCACCGCGGCCCTGGGAAGGCGGTACAATCATGGCCCGCGCGTGACGAGAGCGAAGAAGTGCTACCCCTCACGGAGGGCTGGGCTGACCGCTATAGATGCGTCAAAGTCGGAATGAAGCGCGCGGAGGTTGAAACATTCCTTGGACCGCCTGTCAATCCCGTAGGTGCTGCTGTTGAGAGACGGGTTCCGTGCACTGTCCACTATGGCTCGCCCCAGAGGAGGGGGTGGTGGGATTCGAACCTCTGCTTCGGGAAAATCGATGTCTCCTTCTCTTCCGACGGCGTAGTCGTAGGTAAGCGTTACAATTTTGCCAGCACAGGCTATGAGTCGCGGTTAGAGCCGGAGGCGCGACGCGGTTTAGAGCCGGCGGGTAGTCTGGTCCCGATGATGGCCAAACCGCCATGACGGACGGTGATTGAACGCCTGCAAGCGGCAGGAGTATCACCGGGCGGATTCACATCGGCCACTGGCGGGAATGAGTCAGAGGTTCGCCTGTCAAGGGCTGGTCGAGCAGCCCCGGCCGGGCGGTGGCATGGGTTCAACGAGACACCGACACAGGACGGTTGCGGTGCGCGCGAGTGGGGATGTGCCCAACGCGCAGCGACTGGGCTACCTGCTCGAAAAGGTCCGAGGGCGCTCGCAGGCGAGGGCCCTTCACGAATGGCTCGGACGACAGTCTCCGCGGGTAGTTCCGCTGCGACCGGGGCGGAATGCTAAGGGTGCCATGGAGGACCGCCGGTGGCATGTGTGCGTCGCTGAGCGGATCGAGGTCGAAACGTGATACCACAAGCGCACATAACCGCGTGGCGCGCGACGGCACCGTGGGCGGATGACGCACAGGTCGAGCAGGACTTGGTGCTCTCACGGGCAGTCGTTGACATGTTCGCCGTACCTGAACTGGCCGGTGCGCTGGTCCTCCGAGGCGGGACCGCCCTGAACAAGCTGTTCATCCGATCACCGAGCCGGTACTCGCAGGACATCGACCTGGTTCGCGCGAAATCCGGCGCCATCGGTGACGCGCTGAATGCTATTCGCCATCGCCTGGATCCCTGGCTAGGGCGGCCCAAGAGGTCAAACAGTGAAGCGAGTGTGACACTGGTATATCGTTTCGAATCGGAACTGCCACCGGTCCGCCCGCTGCGCCTGAAGATTGAAATCAACACGCGCGAGCACTTCGCGGTTCTAGACTACCACCGGCATCCGCTCGCCGTGGCCAACCCGTGGTTCACCGGCGAGGCCAACGTGACTACCTATCGGCTGGACGAACTGATGGGCACGAAACTGCGAGCCCTCTACC
>CAYOQG010000207.1:0-10740 GCA_964405925.1 uncultured Phycisphaeraceae bacterium
CATTGTTGCTGGCACGTGCCATGCTCAAGTCGTGATCAGCCTTCTTGGATTCGCAGATTCGACATAGACGGCTGCACCGGCTTGAATTCGGTCAATACCTCGGCTACCATATGGAGACCAGTGGAACGCGACGCCTTTTTCCTGAGGTCTGGCGGAGAGGCGAGCCAGTCAGTATCGCCCGTCGCTCTTGACGCGGAGGCTGGATCAGATTGGGCGGACCAGCGTCGTCGTAACCACGCGGTGGACCGACTAAGCTCGGTCACACGCCACCCGACTTATTGAGGACACAAGCGTCAACGGTTGGTACAGATACACATCCGTCACAAAAAGGAGTTCTCAGATGCGCCATCGAGTGGCAGAAATCGGCGGCACAGCCATCGTTGTGATTGTCCTCGTTGCCTTCGCCGCGGCCTCGGATCGAGGGCAATCCAGCAGGCGAGTGAACCCGCAGCCGAAGTCCAGCAAGACAAACCGAGCTACCGCCCCCCATGAGGCAGCACGTGTTTTCTCTCACACGGGATACCCGATAGGTACGTATTACCCCCTTTCCCGCGATGTGAGGCTGAGCCGGGGTGGCGGCGATCCAGTTGATCCTGATGTGGCCTGTCGGGCCGACCCAGGGGCCGTCTACTGCAACTCGCTGAGTCCAGGATGGTGGCAACCACCGGGCGGTAACGCCAACATCGTGATTGGAGACGATGCCGCCCTGGCAGCCGTCGCGGGTTGCGAACTCGATCGATACGTACTCAAGGTCAACGGCAACGTCGATGGCTTGGGCAACGGCCCCTACACCATCGAGGCCGCCTTGCATACCAGTTGCCTCGGTGCCGGTGGTGCGACACCCATTGCAGGGACCCAATGCCAGGTAACGCTTCCGGACGAGAGCCCGGCGTTTGTCGTTTGTGATGCACCCTCAGGCACGGTGCTCACTTCGAGTAACCTTTGGGTAGGTCTGAGGTTTAGCCGCTTGCATTGCGGCGTTGCTGCCGGTGCCCCGGCAACGAAGGGCTTCTCTGCGGACGTCCTCGACTTTCCTGGCTTCGCCTGTATCGCAGACCTAGGTGGCTTTGAGCCCGACCAGCAGTCTGACACTTACGGTAAGCACGCCAGTTTTTATCTTGAGATCTATACACGCGGAGATTGCGCCGATCCCGACTCCGATCCGCCTACGGAGGCATTTCCAGACTACAAGGGTAGCAATCACCGCGGTCTTTCCTATACACCGGGCGCTGGGATTCGCTTTGCCGACGATATCTCCTTGGAAATTCCGAACTGCTTCATGACCGCGATTGAGGTCGCCGTCAAAGGCAACGGTCTCACCGGCATCGATCTTCGTACGAGCCTGAGCGATGCGGACCCCGTCAACGGGGGCGTGATCCCCGGGACTTGGTTCTTCGTCGTCGGTGGTTCCGGCGTGGTTGTCGGACGCAAGGATTTCGACCCTCCGCTCCCGCTGTCGCAGCCTAATCTGTGGGTTGGCTACCACACGACGAACGCGATGACCGGGCCGATTATCACCGGTCGACGCGCGGACCTTGGTGGCAACGATGATATGCTCGCGGTGTACAATGGAACCCGCTGGGAAGTGGGACCATTGCCCGATCCACGCCACGCAGCCACCGATGTGACCATCTACTGCGCCGGTTCACCGCCGACAGGGGCCTGCTGTGACATGGCCCTTACCGACAACCGTGTCTGTGTCGGCGGAGACAACCATGCAGACCCGTGCGCAAGCGTGAGCGACTGCCCGGATGGGACTTGTGTTGGCGACTCGATCTGCCGTGACGACCTGCCTCAGATGAACTGTCCGACCGGCAAGCTGCCCCAACTCTGGCAGGAGGGGGCTGTTTGCGCCGGTGTTTGCGTTCGCGGCGACAACGACGGTGCACCCTGCACTCGGCAAATCGACTGTCCCGGGTACGAGTGCGTCGGCGGTCTCGACGTCGGAGAGCCCTGCGACTCCGACGCAGATTGCAGAGACGGGCTGTGCAGGCAGGCTGGCTGTGATGGGCCGTTTGTTAGATCATGCGGATTGGCGGCTTGCTGCACCGCCAGTGAAGACTGCTTTGATCTGACCGAGAAGGGATGCTTCGAACAGCCGCCGATCGACCAGCCAGGCCAACGGATATTCCAGCGCGGTGAGTTCTGTGGTGTAGGTAGTCAGCGATGTGTGCAATTCGACTGCCTAGGGCGCGAGGGCGGCTGTTACGCTGTGCATGATCTCCCCGGCTGCGAAGACCTGTTCTGTTGTGCGGCCGTGTGCAATCACGACCTGTTCTGTTGCCTTGTTAGCTGGGATGAATTCTGCGTGGAGACGGCGATGGAGGTGTGTCCCGGCAACTGCTCCGGCAACGGCGATTGTGAAGACTACAACACTTGCACGGCGGATCTGTGCGAAGCGGGTAGCTGCATCTATCCGTCCCTGGCGGCAGGAACACCCTGTGGTGATCCGACCGAGACGCCATGCGATCATGCTGACACCTGTAGCGGATTCGGTTTCTGCAGGGATAATCTCACTCCTGCGGGCACATCTTGCGGTGATCCAACGGACAGCTTCTGTGACCACCCCGATTCGTGCGACGGGAATGGTGAGTGCGCGGACAATGTTGTTCCCGATGGTACTCTATGTCCTGATGACCTTTTCTGCAACGGTGCGGAGACTTGCCAACGCGGTCAGTGCGTCGACGGGCCTAACCCGTGCCCGATCGCTTGTGATGAGCGGTACGACAGATGTATACCTCGCCTGCGCGAGCCAAATATGATCCCGAGGCGGAGGCCGTGATTCGGGTAGCAATGCCGTCGGCTAGGTCAGCTCCGCTCGGCGGGGGCTCTGGACTTTGCGTGTAACTAGCATGAGACGAGCGTGGCGTCCGCCGGCATGTTATCGGGTTCGTAGACGTCGTCCTCGAATCCGGGGCAAACCGATTCACAGAGATCCTCCGCTTCAATCGCGCAGGTTGCGTCCCACTCGGTGTCGCAACAAAACGGGTCAGCCGCGCACACGATGTTACAGCACGTCGTGTCGTCGCAACCAGCCGTTCCGTTTGGCGAGCAGCAATCTCCCTCACCCGGGCACGCTTCGTGGCCCGCGCACAGTTCCGAGCATAAGCTCACCGCCATGTCGGCGCAGGCTTGATCCCATCCAACTTCGCAGCACGAAGCGTCCACAGCGCATACAACCTCGCAACACGCGACGTCGTCGCAGCCGGGCGTGCCGTTATCCTGGCAGCAATCACCTTCGCCAGGACAGTTGCCGGGCCCGCCTGCGAGTACGACCGGCCACACGTCACCCCAGTTATTGGCCTCATCGGACTCCGCAACCTCGTCGAGGTCATCCGCCATGACTGCGATATAGTAGACCTGCCCCGGTGTGTTGTAGGGAGCGGAATCCGGCCACGCGACGTCGCCGAACCCACCGGCTGTCTGTCCAGGGCCCAAGCAACAGACAACCTGATGGAAGGCCCACTCATAGTCGTCCAAGGTGACCGTCATGTCTTCGGAAATGTGCCAAGTCGCCCAGAAGGCCGACCCGGCTGGTGCAGTGCCCTGGTTCTCGACCGTGTCCGACAACGTAACCATACCACCGGGAACGACACCGGTTGCCGGGCTTCGGCTGGAACTCTGAATGATCAGATCGGGTAGGTCACCTCCGGCGCTGCCTGCGCCGCCGTTTGACATTGGGGTTGGACGGGGGCGGGGCTGCCTCTTTTTGTCGAAAGCGAACTCATCGGCGCTAACGGCATCACCGCTTGCGCGCTCCGTCCTTGACGGCGCTTGTTGAGATGACTTCGAACGGAGATCCTCCCCGAGATCCGGCTCGCTTCCGCAGACAGAACTCGACCAAGACCAGGCAACGGCGAACGCTCCGAAGGCGACAAGAATGACCGTGGGTCTCATCATCTTCTCTCCCATGAACTGGGTCCAGATGCGCGACTGCCGAAATACGGCGAGGACATGAGACGGCACCATATCCCTCCGAGCAGCGACAGGGTCTATCCATGGTCTAAACCAATCCAGGTGCTGGAAACAACCCGGCTTCCATCGCTTCATCGGGGATGCCCAGGCGCCAACGCGGGTTTCAGGGCTGGGGAGCGGGCTCCGAGGACTCGACCTGGAAAAACGCAATCGTAGGCTCGGTGTGGTCGATGGTATATCCGACCCCGGCGGTCGGCGTGCGTCCACCCCGATGCACTGTTGACCGTCGCGTCGTATAGCGTTGGGGGCGGAGGTGATGGCCGCCTGGTTGCCCTCGACGCCGGTTAGCGAGTCAGTCGACCCGTGTGAGGACATCGAGCCCTGAATACCGGCCGGGGCAAGGTGGATTCTCTTGTGCGGCCCTGCGTTGCAGGTTGGGACCCTACGTCGTACCATTCGGGAAAGCGTTATGAACATGGCACCGTTAACATGTGCGACGTCGCCTGTGCTGGCCGCCGCTACGTCAGAAGCGCCACCGCACGCCTCGGAAGCGGCGACGCATTGGAGCGCGATTCCCGGTGGCGTGGTCAATGGTGGCGAGATCGTTCTGCTGGCGATTAAGCCATCGATGTGGCGACCGCTGTTCGATTCCGCTTTGTGGCTGGTTGCATGCTGTGCCCTGGCCATCGTTTTTACTTCGCTGGGACGACCCTCGGCGGGTCTGTCTGCGACGACGACGGCTCAGATCATCCTGCTGGTGGGCTTTACTCGATTGGCTTACGCGGTTATGCGCTGGGTGCCATGCTGGTATCTGCTGACCAACCGCCGCATCATCGAGATTCAGGGCGTCCGCAGGCCGCTGGTTTTAGACTGCGGGCTGCTCGACATACGCAATACTGCCATTCATATGTCACCGGCTGAGAAGCTGACACGCCTTGGCACGATCATCTTCATCATCGACCACGGCAGCCAGGCTCCGAAAATGTGGCGATCCATCGCCCAACCCCTAGAAGTCCATGCCAAGATCCGCCGGGCCATCGAAAACGTCATCGACCAACAAAACCTCGGCAGGTAGCGCTACCTTCCCCCCTTGCCAAGCGGGGAGCGAGGGGGGTTGAATCCGAAGCAAATGGCAAAACCTCTTGCACCCCCTTTGTGGGACTGAAGGCAAGAACCTCCCCCAAGCCCTCCTTGTCAAGGAGGGGAGCAATAAGGAACCATCAGTGTGGGCAAAGACGCGCTCCTCAATCCGCGCAGCCACAGGGCTCGGGGTTGCGGGTGTAGCGGAGGCGGAGGCCGTTGAGGATCAGGAGGGCGAGGACGATGGCTATCGGCCAGGCGGCGGGGCGGGCGTGCTCTCCGAAGGAGTGGGGGGTTTCAGCAAGTGCAACGGGCAGTGAGGGGATCAGGGCGTCGATCCCGAGGCCGAACAGAACAGCTACCACGGCGATGGTCCCCAAGTAGATCGCCAGGCCACGCTTACCCACGTCGCGTGAGACCACGAGCATCGTTGCAATGTTCGTCGCGGGGCCGACAAGAAGGAAAACTAGCGCGGCACCGGGACTCAAACCGCGGGCGATCAGGGCTGCGGCTACGGGTGTCGACGACGTGGCACACACATAAAGCGGCAAACCTACCACCAGCATGAGCAGCATGGCTACGAAGCCCGAACCGATATAACGCTCCAGGAATCCTTCCGGGATCGCCGCGCCGGCGAGACCGGCAAGTACAAACCCGGCAAAAAGATAAGGCGACAGATCGGTCATCATATCGATCAGACCGTAGCGCAGGGCAGTCACGACCTTGTTGGAGGTCTCGCCTGTTGTTGAATCCTCCGCGCAGCAAGACGTCGCACAGCCACAGGAGTCGTCCTCAACCACAGAAACGGGCGAGCAGCAGTCGGAGGCGACGGTCGCTGCATCTCCGTCTGACCGGTCCTTCACAGTCGCGGCTCTGATTGGAGGTTCACGGGTCGTGAAGGTGGTCGCGCAACAGGACGAACTGCCGGTCGCTGCATCTCCGTCTGACCGCTCCTTTACAGTCGCGGCTCTGATTGGAGGGTCAACGGTCGCGGTACTGATTGGAGTCTTGCCACCCGCGGTACTGATTGGGTACGTTGCTTCCGCGCTGTAACAGCAATTCTCGGTCGAGACCTCGCGCTCGAGATTTGCCGCTTCCGCTTCGGGCTCGTCCATTCGGCTAATGAGCAGACCGGCGGTAACGGCGGTGACGAACGCTGCGATCGGTCGAACGATGGCCAGTAGCGGGCCGAGCAGGGCGTAGGAGATCGAGATCGAGTCGACCCCCGTCTCCGGCGTGCTGATCATGAAGCTGACGAACGCACCGCGGCTCGCGCCTTGCTTTCGGATGGATGAAGCCACCGGAATCACGCTGCACGAGCAGAGGGGCAACGGAATGCCAAACAGGGAGGCTTTGAGAACCGGGCCCAGACCCGGTCGGCCGAGGTGATGTACGACCCGGTCAACCGGCGCGAAGACGTAGATCACCCCAGCCAGCAGAAACCCGCCCAAGAGCCAGGGTGCGGACTCCACCAGCATGTTCCACGTTTGCAGACCCCAGTCGGCTAGAAAGCCCATGGTCGCTCTCTCACGGCTCGAACTCCTCCTACACAGTACGTCAGAGTAACATCGGAAGGTCGGTTGCGATACAAGAACTCGCACTCCGTTGAGGGTGCAGCCCATGTCCTCGTCGTCAATGGATGAGGTACACATCGTAGCGTACCTGCTTCCCGTCGAAGCGGAGGTCTGGATCGGGGGCGAGCGATGGTGCGTGGGGATGGCGTTTAACGACGACACGTCGTCTCGCTACCCGACCTGCGATTGCGAGTAATTCTCCCGCGTCGGGGTCGTCCCCGACGAGCTTCCTGCAGATTCGCAGCTCTTTCTTGGGCAAAGCCGCCTTGTTCCTGAGCGGATACATGGGGTCGAGATAGACCACGTCCGGCCTTGCCGGTTCCGCCAGGCCCGCGAGAACGTCCCGCGCGTCATCGACGATAAAGGTGATGCGTTCGAGAGCCGCTTCCATGTCGGCCGAGGCGACTGCCGCCGCCCGTGTCAAACCGTCACGCACCAGAGCACCGAGAACGGCTGAACGTTCGATGGCTGTAACCGTGCATCCGAGACAAGCAAGCAGGAAGGTGTCGCGGGCGAGTCCTGCCGTCGCATCGATGACACGAACCGGACCCGACCGCAAGCCAACGCCAGCGGCGATTGGCTGTCGGGTTGAACCCTTCGATAGCCGACGGAACCCTGCAGGACCGCCAACGAAGTCGGCATACACCGGCCCGGCACCACCCTTGCTTGTTTCGCGAAGCTCGAGGCGCTCATCGCGCACCTCCAAGACAAGATCGAAGCCCTCCGGACGGTCTGCGGACACCAGAGGGAGGCCCATCTCCTGCGCGAGTTGCTTTGCGGTTGCGATGCGGTCAGCGCTGGAGCTGCGAGCCACTATGGCGACCCGCGGCGGGCCCCAGACATTTGTGGTTGGATCGCTTAAAGGCAAGGCGGCTACGTCTTTGCGGGATGTCTCTTGGTCGGTCTGGTACTCGAGGACTCTGAGTGAAGACCGAATGCGGTCCGCCACTCGCCCCGGCGAAACGTGACCAACGCCCAGATGAACGCCGGGACCATGTAGTGTGTCTCCGGTTGTTTCACAAGGACGGCCACCAAGGCCCAGAGCAAGCTCTTCCAATGCGGGGCGAACTCATACAACGCCAATGCGTTAGCATTGCTGAATTCGTCCAGCAGCTTTAACCACAGTCGAAAGGCCACGAACAGGTTCACCAGAATCAGACCCCACAACAACGCCCGCCATCGGCGGGACCACGGTATGGGAGTCGCAACAACCAACGCCACCAAAAAGGCCGTCGGGCGATAGCCGAGGTAGACGGCTGTGATGTCCAGCTCGGCCCGGACGAATGGTTTCTTCTTGACCAGCACCACCGTCGTATCCCTGCTGTGGTCGGCGGACGAAAGCGGTTTGAAGGACACCGACCCATTCGACCCGTAAGAACGAAACAGAACATCCCCCCCCGTTCGAAAGAACGCTCGATACCCATCCAACAGACCGGGCCAGGGAATGATCAGGAGTGCATAGATCAGGGAGCACACCACAAAAAAGACGCTAAGCTTCTTCAGCGGTAACATGATGTTTCGCCGGTTTGGGTCGCGTCGCCCACCATGCCCAGATCACCCAAAAAACCAGTGCCAACAAAATGAAAATCGGTTGCCAGACATCGACGTGCATGGCCTCGAAGGCTCGCGGGAAGAAGATGCCTGTATAAAACAACGTGACGATGCGGATGATGTTGATCACCGCCAGAACGAGTGTCCCGACCAGGATGCCTGGAATCTTGGAACGCAGCAAACCGGGGAAGGCAAGAACGGCGGCGATAAACAGGGCCGACGGGGCAACGGCGTCACAACCGTGTCGAATATCCACCGAGAAGCGTGTTGAGCTGACCGCGGTACCCTTGGCGGCTGCTTCTTCGCCGAACAGGTTGAGAACGCCTACGGAGATTCGCGCGTTTAGACGCGTGTACGCAGGCAACAAATCGTTGCTCACATAGGGAATGAAGGTGATCGAATAGAACACCGCCATCAAAACCACGAACAACAGCACAAACCCGAGGACCGGACGCTTCGCATGGACCCAGCCCAGAAACGAGGCTGAGAAGCCCTCCTGAGCGGCACCTGCGGGTTGTCGAGCCGCGGCGTGCTTCGCCGACCCGCGGGGCGCGGCTTGGGGCGTCTCGCTTTTCGCTTTCTTACGTGATTTACTCACAGAGCTCTCAAACGTCAGTCGCAAGCTCGCTGCGGTGCGGTTAGCCGCTCGCACCCGAAAGACAGCGCTTACGGAAATGCGTCCGCGATAGACATCACAAAGATAGTAATCGATCCTAAGCATCGGCGCCAACCCGCCGGAGGGCGGACATTTCGAGCAGGCGCGATGCAGCCCCGGCAAGGGGGGAGGTGAGGGCCTCTCGGGCCGACGCCGCAGGCCCCCGTAAGCGTGCAACCTACCGTCTCGACGACATTCCCCCGAGGTTTGTCAGGGCCTCATCTGCATTCTCGTGTCCGTAAAGGGTCCTCCGGCGCGCTGCGGGGCAGGTCTCCGACGTGTGCGGGGGCTCCTGGGTATGGACGCGGCAGACTCCGATCGCCGCGTTCTCCAAGACCATCTGGCTCAACCCTCGTGCGCGGTCATGGATTCCACCGCAGCATGAAATGTCAGCAACCGACGTGGAGCACGGTTTTGCGTAGAGTACACACCCGCACCCGCCGAGAGAAGCCGGGTGGTCGAAACAACTCACAGGTGGGAGCCCTCGTCCTCGGGTTGCTTGTCGGGTTGCCAGCCCGCGCATAAGATGGTTTGCAGTAGCAATCAATCTCGCTAGGGAGACTCGTTATGGCCGAGCAACTGATCGGACTAGTAACCCATTACTTCGGCAAAGCTAACGTCGCTGCGGTCAAGATCACCGAAGGTGAGCTTCACGTCGGCGACACGATCCACGTCGTCGGCCACACCTCCGACTTCACCCAGACGATCGACTCGATGCAGATCGATCGTGCACCGGTCGAGGTGGCCAAGGTGGGAGACGAGATCGGGATACAGGTGGTCGAGCACGCCCGGGAGCACGATGAGGTTTTTCGTGTAACACCCGATTGACCTGTGCTGGTCCGCGTGGCGGGCTGATTTCCTTCCTCGCGCTTGGGTCTCCAAGTGAGCTTTCGCCCTTGCCGCGACCTGATGAGCCGCCGTCGTGAATAGGGCTGAAGGGACAGGGACGATTCTGTGGGTCAGCCGCACATCGATGCCTATCGGTTTGGCAACATCGAAATCGACGGCTGCAAATACACTTCCGACGTCATCATCCTGCCCATGGGTGTCAAGGACCGCTGGTGGCGCGAGCAGGGCCACAACTTAATCCCGGACGATTTGACCGACGTGATGGAGGCTTCTCCCGACGTGCTTGTCATCGGGCAAGGGGCTAACGGCTACATGCAGGTCTCGGGCGAAGCCTCGGCCACCCTGGCGGGGGCCAGAATCGAGGCTATCTGCCTGCGCACGGATGAGGCTGTCGGAGCCTACAACGAACGAAGCGAGCGGGGCGAGAAGGTCGCCGCCGCGCTTCATCTGACGTGTTAGAGCGCAACCTTTCGGCGTGTAGCGCCACGCCTTGTGCGTGGCGCTCTCGGCGTGGTGCGACAGACAACAAAAGAGCGTAACTCAGTGTCAACCGCTCGTCAATCAAATATCCTGCTCACCGGACGCCCTGGCATTGGGAAAACAACGGTCGTTGTGCGATTGGCCGAGCTATTGAGAAACCGTACATTGACCGGGTTCCACACGCAGGAAATCCGTGGCGATCGTGGTCGGCTCGGTTTCCATGCGGTGACATTCTCCGGTCAAACAGGGACACTTGCTCACGTCGATTTCAAGCGCCGGCCTCGCGTCGGACGCTACGGTGTGGACGTCCGGGCCTTCGAGGAATTGGTGTTGCCCGAGCTGGACCGCCAAAGTGATCTCGTGCTGATCGACGAGATCGGAAAGATGGAGTGCTTCTCATCGCGTTTTGTCGAAGCCGTCCGCGGCCTGCTCGATGGTCCCAGCGCGGTATTAGCCACCGTAGCCATCAAAGGCGGCGGTTTCATCGCCGAGGTCAAGTCCAGACCGGATGTGGAGATAACCGAAGTCACCCACGCCAACCGTGACGAACTCCCGCGAACGTTAGCAGAGTCATTCCAACCGGGCGCGTAGGGTCGGCACCGCCCACCAATTTTCTCAGTGTAACGGGGTCAATCG
>CAYOQG010000208.1:0-10731 GCA_964405925.1 uncultured Phycisphaeraceae bacterium
CCCCCCCCCCCCCCCCCCCCCCCCCCCCCCCCCCCCCAATTGCCTATTACCATGGAAGTGGCCACATTAACACCAGTTGGTTCGAGGACAACGTCGCTGGCGACTATGGCGGGGCAATCGGCTCCGAGGATCGACTGGCGGTCCATGACAGCTACTTCGTACGGAACATAAGCGACGGGCGCGGGGGGGCGATTGCTGGTGGAACCGGCACAGTGACCGACTGCATGTTCCTCGGGAACTCGGCATACAGATCAGGCGGCGCGATCCGCGACTACACCGGCACCTTGGCCAATTGCCTGCTAGTGGGGAACACTGCATTGGTAGATGGTGGGGCGGTGGCGTCAGGCGCGGATCTTCTTTTGTCCAACTGCACATTAGCTCATAACTCGGCCGTCCGCTCTGGCGGAGGCGTGTTCAATAGCCGTGACACGGTCCTGCAAGCTGAGAACTGCATCTTCTGGGGAAACCGCGATGAATCAGGGGCCACCGAATCCGCACAGATATTCCACGGAACGACCACCGGACCGCTCGTCACATACACCTGTCTGCAGGGCTGGACGGGCCTGCTGGGCGGTGTGGGTAACACCGGCGATGATCCGCTGTTCGTCGATCCGCTCGGCCTGGACGGCATAGCCGGGACATTGGATGACGAATTGCACCTGTCACCCGGCTCTCCCTGCATAAACACCGGCGATCCGGCATTCGACCCGACGGTGATCGGCACCGACCTTGACGATCAGCCACGGCTTCAGAGCTGTCGGGTCGACATGGGGGCGTACGAGTCGAGCAAGACGCAGCAAGACGGCGACTTCGATGGCGATGATGACATAGACCTCAGGGACGTTGCATCTGCTCAAACCTGTTTCGGAGAACCGGGAAGCATGCCGGGTTGGTCGAAGGCGTGCCGCTGCGTGTTCGACTTGGACGACAGCGGCGTCGTGGACCTCGAGGACCATGCGGCCTTCTGGCTCGTGCTTGAAGGTCCCTGAAGGTCACTACAGTTTTCCCAGGCTGACCGTTCGAGCCGAACATGGACTTCGCGGCGATCGTGGGGGGCTCGGACCAGGGTCCGGGCATCAGGGGCTACTCGCGCGGCGACGATGACCATGACATCGATCTGCTAGACTTCGGACATTTCGCAGGATGTCTCACCGGGTCGAATGCCGGCCCGCCTGAGCTTGGCTGCAAGGCCAAAGACTCTGACGCTGATCACGATATCGACCTCGTCCATTGATCATCCCGCTGTCCAGTTCTGCTGTTCCCTGGGGGACATGCACGCCTGTTGTTGTCTCGTTACCGAAGAAAGTTAATGACACTGTGTTGGTCCAGCGATTCTTGCGACCCGCGTGTTTATACGGGACATCCTTCGGTACAAGCTCTCACGCTGGCGCTCCGACCTCCGCGCGGATCTTGTCCGGGTCCTGGTTGGTTGCTGCTGAAGCCGGCGAGTCGCGCGCCTGAGCCGGGAATTACGGTGTCAGCCTGGTGTCAGTCAGTATGCGAAACCGGCGACGCATCAGACCAACGCAATCATGATGCCGGTGCCAGGCTTCGCCAGGTTGCCCACATTGACGCAAAAAACGCGGTTTTTGACCGCTGGAAACGAGTCCTGAGCGACAAGATACCGCTCGATACGCAGGAGATCACAGGTTCAAGTCCGTAAACACTCAGTGGACCCTTATCAGTCCTGCGGCGGCTGTGTGGCGTGGAGCTTCTGGCGGAAGTCTCGCGGAGTGGGTTGAGGTAGATGTCCTTGACTGCAGAGAGGCCGCGATGATCACGGTGCAGCTTTCTTCGTCCTTGAGTCTTTCCTATATGAACCCAGTTGGCTGTACTATAGTAGGTGCCGCGAAAGCGGGACCGGTCAACAAGGGTCTTGAGCAAGACCGGCTCGTAGCCATAGACAACCTCGACGCGAGCTTGTAGAATCGGGCGTGGCGGCATGGAAAAGGCCGATTTTGGAGCGTCCAGGCTGCTAGTTGGGCTGTGGTGCAATTGGTAGCACGTCTGACTCTGGATCAGAAGGTTCCAGGTTCGAGTCCTGGCAGCCCAGGTCGAATGCTATGGATGAAGGATGAGAAAGCGCCGGGTAAGATCGGCGAGTTTGGGATTCCGCCTTCATCCTGCCCTGCCCATCCTTCGCCACTTGCCCCCGATGCAGACATTCCATGGTTCACCGTAACCCGCGGGCACGCAGGGGCGGATCACGCATGCAAGTTTTCCTCGGGCTCCGAGCTGGCGTAGCGCACGGCGTCTGGGATACCGGCTTGCTCAAAACCCTGCTTGCGAAGGAGGCAGCTATCGCAGTGCCCACACGCCAAGCCGGCGGGCGTTGGATCGTAGCAACTGTGCGTGGTCGAGAAGTCCACGCCGAGGCGATGCCCTTCCCGAACGATTTCAGCCTTCGACATACTGATGAGCGGTGCGTGGATGGTGATTCTGGCACCCTCGACGCCCGCTTTCGTCCCGAGGTTGGCGAGCCTTTCAAAGGCTGTGACGTATTCCGGTCGGCAGTCGGGGTAACCGGAATAGTCGATGGCGTTGACGCCGATGAAGATGTCGCTCGCTCCGATCGCCTCGGCGTAGGCAAGGGCCATGGCTAAGAAGATCGTGTTGCGGGCGGGCACGTAAGTCACAGGGATCCATTGTCCAATCCCCGAGACTACCTCGGCTTTCGGAACTTCAATCGCGTCGGTCAGCGCCGATCCGCCAAACGCTCGGAGGTCAATCGTCTGAAACACGTGTCGAACGACGCCGAGGGATTTTGCGATGCGCTTAGCCGCCCGCGTTTCGATCTCGTGACGCTGGCCATACGAAATCGTGAGGGCAAAAAGCGCAAAACCTCGCTCGCTTGCCATCGCCGCACAGGTTGCAGAGTCCAATCCGCCCGAAAGTAGAACAACAGCTTTGCTTTGCTCTCCAACCATTTGCGCTTCTGCGTCTCCGGCGGCGTGCCCTCAACCATCCACACCGCATCGGTGACAGTATCTTACGATCCGCACTTGAGGGCCGGAGAACTTTACCCCCGAGGTCGGCGTACGTCCAAGAGATACGGGCCGAGGTTCCCCCAAAAGCATCCGGGTAACTATCGTCGGAATGGCTTACCGGTCGGGTCTTTATGCACAAACGCGCCATATGTGGGCCAGTCCCCGCCGGTGCGAACGGTGCAGCGGACCCAGACCGCCTGGCGCCAAAAACGACGTCGAAGGCGAGGCGACAAGCCAGGCATCGACGAGTTTGGTGCGGGCTCGGCCAGTATCTAATCAGGATTGTCAAACGCGGCGCCGCCCCTGGCCGGAGCGGCTAGCCAGAGAGACAAAGAAGTAAGTCAGAGCGAATCAACTTTTGGGAGGATCTTGATGGAGACGCGTATCTCATGGATCGTGACAGCCTCATTGGCTTTGGCGTTGCCTGCAGGGGCGCATTGCGGTTCCTGCGGCACGGGGGCGAAAAAGGGAGACGAGTCCCACGCACACGTGGAACTCGGGAAGCCTGCCCCGGATTTCGCACTCAAGGATCTCAGCGGAAACCAACACAAGCTGTCGGATTACAAGGGTAAAGTGGTCGTCCTCGAGTGGATCAACCACACCTGTCCGGTCGTCAACCGCTGCCACGCGGGAAAGGTCATGGAGCAAACGGCTGCTCAGTTTGAGGGCAAGCCCGTTGTCTGGCTGGCCATCGATTCGAGCTACTTCGCCGAGCAAAAAGCCAGCGAAACGCGTGAATGGGCACGGAAACAGGGAATCGACTATCCGGTGTTGCTCGATGCCTCCGGCAAGGTCGGGCATTTGTACGATGCCAAGACTACGCCACACATGTTTGTGATCGACAAGAACGGCGTACTTGCCTACACGGGAGCCATCGATGACGATCCGTACGGAAACAAGGCTAATAAGAGAAACTACGTCGACGAGGCTGTCTCTGCCCTCTTGAGCGGGTCGGCTGTCGCGACTGCGAAGACCAAGTCGTACGGCTGTTCCGTGAAATACGGCACCTAAAACGCCGCCGGGCGTAGCGGATCGTGCGACCGTTGTTTTCTTCCATGGCAAGACGCGATAAAGAGGGGCGAGTTTCGGTGCTAAGTTGAGGAAGATGAAATGCAACGCAACGGTGTCCCTTGTGGACGGCACCGAACGGATCTTCGCGTCACCCACAAGCGGTGACGCAGTGCACAAGCGAAAACAAACGTAACTACCTAAGCGACAGGCCGGTCTTGGGGAGCCTCATTGGGGGGCACTCGCTGTTACTGGTCGAGTCCGGCGGATGGAGAATGGATCTCTTCCGCCGGACTTTTTTGTTGCGCATCCAGCCGCGATGATCGCCGACAAGAAGGCTGGGACGGGCCAGGCGGGGCTCACCCAGCCGTTCATCCGGTGGTGAGCGGTATGGCAGGCTGACCGCATGTCCTATAATATCGTGTTCTCATCACCGCGCTCTGTGATGACGAACAAGATCGAGAGGGATCGCGTCCTAATGGGGACTGTGGGAGATGTGGCAGCCATGCGGAGATCGGTGACGGTCGGAGATTACGTTCAGCTTCTGAGGCCTTCGCAGTGGATCAAGAACGTCGTCATCTTCGCAGGTCCAGCCGCGGCACTGAAGTTGGCTTCGATCGAGGCCTTTGCGCAAGCGTTCGTCGCGTTCGTCAGCTTTTGCCTGGCAGCCAGTGCAACGTACGCCATCAACGACGTGATGGACCGGAAAGCGGACGCGAATCACCCGACAAAACGGAACCGGCCGGTCGCCCGAGGGGCGATTCGCCCGTCGACTGCTCTTTGCGCCGCCGGTGTCTTGATCGTACTGGGACTCATCATCTCGATGCTTTTTGTGAACGCTCGCGTGACGACGGTCCTCGTGCTGTATCTGGTGTTGACCCTGGCGTATTCGATCACGCTCAAGCGGCGCGTAATCTTGGATGTGATCATCGTTGCCTGCGGGTTTGTCCTGCGGGCGTGGGCAGGTTCGCTGGCGGTGGGCGTGGCGGCTTCGGCATGGCTCGTGGCGTGCGTATTTACGCTGTGTTTGTTCATGGGTTTCGGGAAGCGGCGGTGCGAGCTGGCGATGATCGGTGATGCAAACGAGGCTGGCCAACATCGCCGGACGCTGCTTCGATACACACCCGATCTGCTGAACCATCTGATCACGGTCTCGGCGGGCATTGCGGTGATCACGTTTTTGCTCTACACGATGGATACCGGCGGGCACCCGCCTCCGTTCCACAAAGAGCATCTGTTTTATACGCTGCCGCTCGTCGTCTACGGGATCTTTCGGTATGCGATGCTGACGGAACTGGGCGTCCATAGCGGGCCGACCGAAATCGTCCTGCGCGATCGACCTCTGCTGGCGACGATCATCCTTTGGGCGGTGGTCGCCCTCGCTGTCGCCTACCAGAACACGCTGTTCGGGCCGCAAGGGTTTGAAGGGCTCTGGGCGGGAGATTGAATGAACATGACCCCGGCGAGATCGAGTAGTGACCGGGCGGTGAACGTAGTCGAAGCTACCATGCGGATCGAGGAGCTACATGGGTAAAACAACGGTCGCGATTGTTCGCACGTCGCCGGAAACGGTGCTCGAGGATTACCATCGGGTGATGAACCTGGCCGGGTACCGAGAGCACATTGCGAAGGACGCCGATACCGCCCTCAAGGTGAACATAAGCTGGCACTTTTTCTTTCCCGGATGCTCGACGACGCCCTGGCAGCTTGACGGTGTGATCCGGGCGATGAAACGCGACGGGTATGACCCGGGGCTCATCCATGCCTGTCACAACCGGACGGTGGTCATTGATGCTCGCCTTGGTGAGCGCGAGAACAAGCAGGTTCATGTGGTGGAAGCTCACGGTCTGCGGAACATTCACCTGTACGAGCCCGAGCACGAGTGGATTCCCATCAGAGAGGCGGTCGGTGATCTTGTTGACGAGTTTATCTGCCTGAACGATGTCTACCCGAAGGGATTCAGCATTCCGCACCGATTCATCGGCGAGAACATCATCCACTTGCCGACCATCAAGACGCACGTCTTCACGACGATGACCGGAGCGATGAAAAACGCCTTCGGCGGTTTGCTCAACGAGCATCGCCACTGGACACACCCTGTCATTCACGAGACACTCGTGGATCTGCTGATGATCCAAAAAAAGATTCACTGCGGCCTCTTTGCGGTGATGGACGGCACGTTCGCCGGTGACGGGCCGGGACCGCGGTGTATGACCCCCTATGTCAAGAACGTGTTACTGGCATCGGCTGATCAGGTGGCCATTGACGCCGTGGCCGCCAAGCTGATGGGCTTTGATCCCCTAACGGACATCAGATTCATTCGCTTAGCCCACGAGCGAGGGCTGGGGCGCGGCGATCCGAAGGAAATTGAGGTTGTCGGGGATCTCGAAGTAGCCCAGCAGAACTGGAACTTCGTGGGCCCCTTCAAGAAGATGACCTTCGCCGCTAGGATGCAGCACCTGATCTATTGGGGTTGGCTTAAGCGGGTCTTGGAGTGGTCGCTTAGGACGTGGTTGGCACCGTGGGCCTATATCGCCAGCGTGCTGTACCATGACAGTTTCTGGTACCCGTTGCGAGGGCGTCCGCGCGTTCGCGCCGCTCTGAATAGCCCCTGGGGGCGGCTTTTTAACAACTGGGAGTCGGTCAGACCCACCGAGAGGGGGTTTTCGGACGTGGGGGGATCATCCGGCCGTCTGCTTCGCGGCGTCTCGGGCCTGCTGAGCCTTTCCGCCCGGATCCTCTGGACGTGTATCAAGGAAGCACCAGAGCTGGCTGTCCGCAAACGACGCAGAGTCTCTGCGGATTAGAGTTTCGCCGCGAGAATGCCTGACCGCCCTGCTGATGGAAAAAACACGCCGGTGCAGAGCACCCGTTGACACGCGTATGCCCAAAGGCTAATATATGGGCGATGATTCGGGCCGCAGACCAGATGGTCATTCGTTTCTGCTCATGGCGTGTAGCCAATCCAGGTGACCTGCGCGCGCGTGCGTCGAAGTCGGCGAGCGTTTCCTGCGGGTGTTGTTGTTGCCCCCTTTACGGGAGGAACGCCCTGACGGGAACGTGATATAGCATCGAATCAGTGAGTTGAATCACAAGGGCCCGTGGGAGCGCTCCCACGGGCCCTTTCTATTTGGTGAGAATCGGGTGTGTTAGAGAGTGTGTGTCAAGATGCGTTTCAGAGCCGCGCCCGTAGGGAAGCGGGCATCGCCCGTGGGGAGACCACTCCCTCACGGTCGCGGCTCCGTTTACAAGCGCAGCTTCTCACACACGTTCTCAGAGGGTGAAAGGGAGATCGCATCGTGGAAATGTACTTGGATTCGCGCGGGCTACAGGCTCCGGTGACCGAGGGTACGCCGACGGAGCGGGTCATCGCTTGGACGCTCGAGCGCTTCGCCGATCAGCGGTTGTTGTTCACGACGTCTTTTGGGATGGAAGGATGTGCGCTGATCGACATGTACGCCAAGCATCGGGTGCCGCTTACCGTGGTCTATCTCGACACGATGTTTTTCTTCCCAGAGACGTACGAGCTTCGTGACCGCATGGTCGAGAGGTATCCACACATCAAGTTCGTCAATCGCGGCACGACGCTTACGCCCAAGCAACAGGCCGAAAAGCACGGCGACGAGCTGTGGAAACGCGATCCGAAACTCTGCTGCAAGCTGCGGAAGGTGGATCCCATGTATGCAGTCATGGCGGACGTCGACGTCTGGGTCACCGCTCTTCGGCGGAGTCAATCCGCTACGCGTGCCAACTTGCAGCTTGTCGAATGGGACTGGAAGTATCAGGTGCTCAAGGTCAGCCCCTTATTCAAGTGGGATCGCTCCCAGATTTGGGAGTACATCCAGAAGAACGACGTGCCCTACAACAAGCTGCACGAGCAAGGCTATCCGACGGTTGGATGCACACATTGTACAGCCCCAGTACCCGGGTCCAGGCTCGGTGAATACTCCCGCGAGGGGCGTTGGAAGGACCAGGAGAAAACGGAATGCGGCCTGCATGGTGGGGAGGGCATCTGATGTTGTCTGCCTTCCTTCACCAGCCGGTTCCCTCGTTGCCGGGCTACATCCAGCAAGCTGCAGTGGGAGTGCTGAATGAGGTGAAACCTCGTTGTGTGGGAGTTGACTCTTCCCTCTGCATCCAGGGAGGACCCTATGAAATCGTTGAAGAACGTCGATCGGTATCTACCCGGGTAGCGTCACCCCTTAAGGGTGACGAAAAAAGTGAGTCGACCGCCGCCCACAAGGAGCGGCGCTACACCTGTGCGCTGGAGTGCCAGATAGCGTTATCCGGAGAGAGGAGCCGGAGTGTGGGAGCACGGGTGGGAAATCCACCCGTGCTTCCTACTGGCCAAGTAGCGACTGCGAGAGCTCGGGACCACAGCTTGATGATGCCGGAGTATTACAGCACTATGGCTGAACCACGATCGGCTGCCTGAAATAGTGAACAGTACGACCTCCTTGGGAGTTCGAGGTACCTGCAACCATGAGTGATGCGAACGAGAAGAAGGAATCAAAAGTCGAGGCAGCCAAGGGTCGTAGCAGGCGTCTGCGCGGAACGATCGCCAAGACCCTGGCGTCCGACGCGACGCATTTCGACAAGGACGACGTCCACTTGTTGAAGTTTCACGGCGTCTACCAACAAGACGATCGCGACGTACGGCACGAGCGGCGCAAGAGCGGGAAGGAAGAAGCCTACCAGTTCATGATCCGCTGCGCGATACCCGGCGGTGTGCTGACGGGGGAGCAGTACCTCAACCTCGATCAAATCTCCGACGAGTTCGCTAACGGATCGCTTAGGGCAACAACGCGGCAGGGGTTTCAGCTCCACGGGGTTCTCAAACGAAACCTGAAGTCGACGCTCGCGAAGATCAACGAGGCGCTCATCACGACCCTGTCCGCGTGCGGAGACGTGGAGCGAAACGTGATGGCCTGCCCGGCGCCGCTGCCGGACAAAGAGCACGTTCTGCTGCGCAAGGTATCACGACAGATCGCCGAGCAACTTCGCCCCGCCACACGTGCCTACCACGAGATCTGGCTTAGCGGCGAGAAGCACCTCTCGACACAAGACGAGGAACCGTTCTATGGGGATCGATACCTGCCAAGGAAGTTCAAGACCGCAGTCGCCCTGGCCTACGACAACTGCGTCGACATCTATACCCACGACCTGGGGTTGATCGCCGTGGTTGACCGCGGTCAGCTCTGCGGGTTCAACGTCGTGGTTGGCGGCGGACTGGGCATGACACACGGAAAGGCGGATACGTTTGCGCAACTGGGAGAGCCGTTGGGTCTCGTCGGACCGGATCGTGCAGTTGAAACGGCGCGGGCGGTCGCGTCGATCTTCCGTGACGTCGGCAATCGCGCAGACCGCCGTCATGCCCGACTCAAATACGTGCTAGCCGAGCGCGGGATCGGGTGGTTTCGTCAGGAGTTCCGCCGACGCGCAGATTTCAATCTCGACGAATGGTACCCGATTCCGCGACCCGCCTGGAGTGACCATCTCGGATGTCACCCGCAAAATGACGGCACTTGCTTCTATGGTATGTATGTCGAGAACGGACGAATCATCGATCGCGGCACGCGCCGACTAAAGTCGGCGCTGCGAACGATCGTTGAAGTCCATCACCCGGGCATCACGGTGACGGCCCATCAAAACCTTTTATTGACCGGGCTCGACACGACAACCATCCAGGAGGTCGAGCAGATTCTGGTGCAACATGGCGTCACACCTTTGACGCAACTCTCAGCCGCACAACGGTTTTCGATGGCTTGCCCGGCTTTGCCCACCTGCGGGTTGGCGATGGCGGAGTCGGAACGGCTCATGCCGACGATCGTCGATCGGTTCGAGAAAGAGCTGGAAACCTTGGGTCTGAAGGACGAGCCCATTGCGCTGCGGATGACCGGTTGCCCGAACGGTTGCGCAAGACCCTACACGGCTGACATCGCTTTCGTCGGTCGGCGGCCGGATACCTACCATGTTTACGTCGGTGGCGGTCTGCACGGTGATCGTATTACCGATTTGTACGCAGCCGACGTTCCTACAAATGACTTCGTCGAGATACTGCGCCCGTTATTAGCCAGTTGGGCAAGAAGTAGGCAGCCTGGGGAGACTCTCAGCGACTACTACCAACGCCTCTTTCAACGACAAGAACCACGCTGCCGCGTCACAGGACGAGAGGAACCCACAAAGACACTCGTGGAGGCAGGACTCCCATCATGATCCTGTCAGCGTTCCCTTCCACGATGTGTGTAGGGAGATCATAGAATGAGTCGCTCAGCTCTGATTCTGGCTGCTCACGGCTCACGCGATGATCCGTCCGCGGACGCTGCGATCCACCGACATGCGGAAGTCCTGGCTCGTTGCACACCGTTTGATCGGGTGATGGCCGCGTTTTATTGCAAAGAGCCGTCGATGGTCAGGGTGTTGCGACGCCTCAAAACCTTTGATGTGACGGTTGTTCCCTTTATGACCAGCGAGGGCTACTTTACGACGAGTGTTCTACCGCACGAACTCTCGAAGAACCGGTCTATGACACCCAGACAGACTCGGCTCACGCCTGCGGTCGGAACGCATCCGGGGATCGCATCGCTCGTGACCCGTCGTGTTCGCCATCAACTCCAGCGATTCAATCTCAGCCCGAGCTCGACTTCGCTGGCAATCGCAGGCCACGGTGCCCGACGCTGCCAGCAAAGCCGACAAGCGACAGTCGACCTGGCTGCGTCCTTGCACCGTGAGCGTG
>CAYOQG010000209.1:0-10719 GCA_964405925.1 uncultured Phycisphaeraceae bacterium
TCGTAAGCGGGGGCCAAGCCCTGTTCCCCGCACTGTTTTCGCCGACTGCAGTCCGGTTTGCGGCTCTCGAGAATAGTCCCGATTCCGGGGGTGCGGATTTGACCGTCTCCGTCCGACACAGGGAGACCTCAGGATGGGTACAGACAGAGGTCAACAGCCGACAAGTTGGCTATCTGCCGACAGTCGTTCTGATCTCGCTCATCCTGTCGATGCCAATGCCGTGGCCTCGGCGAGCCCGAGCGTTGTCCTGGGGTCTTGTCGCAGTGAACACCTTTATCGCATTTCGGTTCGCCGTCATCCTGATCAGCGGGCATAGCCATGAGCTCGTATCCGCGGCGTCACCTGAGCCAAGCACCTGGGCGAGGATTTGTTCCGTCGGCATGCAGTGCATCTCGGTGGGGCAAGGTTTGTCCTACATCGCCCCGATCCTGATCTGGATTCTCGTCGCAGTTCGGCTTGAGGACTTGGGCATCGCCGCAAAGCGGAGCCAAGGGCAGGAGGCAGGACGGAGGCCGACGCTCCTATCCCACGCCGCCCAACGGCACGAGCGCACGACTCGGCCTGTCACGTAGGCGATCCTTGCGAGAGAGCCTCCTCCATTCATACAATCGGTGCGGATTGACGATATGCTGTCGTGGTGCCGGGCGGTGCGCAGGACCATCGCCGACCATCAAATGCCCTCGGTTCCGCTGAGAAAGAAGGGAGTACTCACGATGCGAGTTCGTTTGTTACCCGCCGTTGCAGTCTGTTCCGCGTTTGTGCTCCAGACCGGCGTCTACGGGGCCGACGAGGGTACCGCTCGGCAAATGACGTCGCCGCGGCCGACCACGCCATCTGCGGACAGATCCGTTAGCCCAATTCCCGAATGGGCACAACAGGCAAAGTGGTATCACGTTGTTGTTCCCCTCTTTCACAACGGTGATCCATCGAATGATCCGCCCGGCACCGTGCCGTGGTCTGCTGGTTGGTCGTCCGCCACCGACATGCCGGCTGAGACCGTGGGCACTTCGGACGCGCGGGCCTACGGTGGAGATTTGCTGGGTCTCACGAAGCGTCTTTCGTATCTGAAGGAGCTCGGTGTCAACATCCTGTATCTGAGCGAGGTCTTCATGGCCCACGGAACCGGAGAACCAGGTGGTGTCGACCTGCGGCACATTGACGATTCGGTCGGTGTCAAGGACAGCTATCAAAAACTGACGGGCGAGACGGGTGACCCGTCAGCGTGGAAGCTGTCGGCAAGTGATCGCATGTTCCTGGACTTTCTCAAAATGGCCCACAAAGGCGGCTTTCGCGTGGTCCTCGAGGTCCAGTTCAAAAAGAGCATGACCATGCCCCACCTCACCCACATCGCAGGGCGGTGGATGGACCCCGATGGTGACAAGGCGCCGTCAGACGGTGTCGACGGTTGGGTCATCCGCGACCCGCAGCATGCACCTCACGCCTTCTGGAAGTCATGGCGCGAGAGAGTCAAGAAGATTAACCCGAACGTGCTGCTTGTCTGTGACGTCGAAGGCAAATCGGAGTCTTGGCTGTCCGGCGACGAGTTCGACGTAGCCATGGACCGTCAGTTGGCCCGTGAAGTCACGCGATTCTTCGTCAACCCGTATGAACCTCCTGCGCTCGGCGATTTTATCAAGGCACTGGCGAACGTTGACGGGAAAGGCACACTTGGCGCAACCCTCGCGACCCCCAGGTCCCTGAGCGCCACGAGAACCGGACGCCTGCTCGCGGCCTTGAATGTGCCTCATCGCCCACCGGGTGCCCCAGACGCTGGCGGCGCGAACAGGGCGGATCTGCAAGCCGTTGCTCGCTGGCGCCTGGCAACAACGGTTCTCTGCTTCTTTCCTGGAGCACCCGTGATCTTCTACGGCGACGAGGTCGGCTTGGTTGGCAAACCGGACGCATCGACGCCAGCTCCCATGTGGTGGAAGGACTTGCCCGGGGCACCGGGAAAGCCTCGAGGTTTTCGTGATGATTTCGCTTCCCTCATGCAGTGGCTCAACATTCGGCGCGACATTCACGCTCCCCTCCAGGCGGGCAGCTTCCGCGTGTTCATGCAGGATGCAGCGCAAGAGGTCTTCGCCCTCTCACGCCTTCTGCCTGACGACGAGGTTATTCTGATTGTCAACTACGGCATCAAGAAGCGGCAGCTCACGCTCACGGCTGGGAAACCCCGACAGATGGTTGGGGTGCTGAGCCCCAGGTTCGAGCAGCCCAAGCTGCGTCGATCTTCCGGGCGACCGCCCAAACCGAAGGATGAGGGGAGCATTACACCGCTCTACCTCGGCGGGAGTCGCCAATACGTCGATCCCGAGGGCCACATCCGCGTTTGGATCGACCCGATGGCTGTCCAGCTTGTGGTTATCCGGAAGGGGCTTCGCTGAGTGGGTCAGTGGTACGGCCCATCGAGGACGCGCCTCTTCCCCAAAGCTCCCGGTCTTCTCGGACGGTAGGTGTCGATACGCGCCGAGCAGGAACGACGCCTGCCCGACTGTCACCTTGGCGTAACGAAGAGCGAACTCACCGTTGACCCGGAAGTACAGAATACACAATATTGATGACGAAAGGCTTGAAAGCGCCCGCGCGGAGAGGTGCTGGCGCGGGAGAGTGCGTCGATGAGCACGGTTAAGGGAACGGTTATCCAGTTCGTTATGCTTGGCGTCATGGGCATCGCTCTGGGTTTGACCGTGAACGCCGTTCGAGCGAAGGACAAGATCGATCTGCGGAAGGATTATTTCCGCAGGCAGTTTGACATTGAAACGTCCACCCAGGGGACCTCTAGGAGCAATGTTCAGGACCTCGCCAGCGGAGACGCGGAAACGGAAGAGACGAGCACCACCTCCGTCACCTCGGACACCTCGGAACCACCGACCAAGCAGCTCGAGCACCAGTTTCAGGAAGTCTCGTTTGCGGACTTCAAGGCCATCTACGAGGACCCCGACACGGCCGCAGGCGGGACCGTCATCCTTGATGCCCGCTCGCAGGCTGCGTACGAGGAAGGCCACATTCCAGGTGCGTTTCAGATCGACCACTACAGACTTGGCGAGTACGACTCGGACTACATCGATTATCTCCTGCAAATCATCGAGGGTGCTGAGCGCGTTATCGTTCACTGTAACGGCGGCGACTGCGAGGACAGCATCTTCGTCTGCGGCGATCTGATCGAGTGGGATGTGCCCTACGACAAGATCTATCTCTACGCCGGCGGATTCGCGGAGTGGAAGCAGAAGGGTATGTGCATTGAGACGGGTAAGGGTGACGACAAGTAATGGCCGATCGCAGATCCATCCTACGTTGCGTCGATGATCTTGAAATCCCTCTTGCCGTGCTGATCAGGGTCTTTCTGGGGGGCTATTTCCTCTATGCAGGCGTAGTTAAGGCGCTAAACCCGATCGATTTCTTGCTGGCGATCCACACCTACGGCGTGCTGCCCGAGGAACCGGCCTTCTTGCTGAACGCGACCGCGACGATCCTTCCATGGCTCGAGATCTTGTGTGGTCTTGCCCTGGTTCTGGGGATCTGGATTCGCGGGGCAGCCCTGACCATCGCGATCATGCTGGTTGTCTTTACACCGGCGATCCTCGTGCGCGGACTTGAGATCCAGGCCGCCAAGGGCATCTCGTTCTTTGACGTTAAATTCGATTGCGGCTGCGGCACGGGTGTCGAGATCACCTGGATCAAGCTCGGCAAGAACGTGGGTTTGTTCCTGCTTGCGGTGCTGGCTTTAGTCTCTCGGTGCCGACGGTTCACGTTAGATTTGCTCCTGGATCGGGTCCGTTCGGCTGCCAAGTACTGCCGACGCTGCGGTCAGCCCCTCACCGGAGCCGGCGGCGTCATCTGTGAGCGTTGCCGAGACGTGACGGCTCAAATGCCTGCGGGCACACCCGACGCAGCCTCGTAAACCCGCCCTGGAATCACGATCGCCTCTCGAATCTTTGGTACAAGTCTTGCGTACCATCCGGCGCAGCGCGTACATTGCTCGTTTTACCGGGTGACCCGCGAACGAGCGCCGGCCCGGTTTCCGAGGGGGGCGCTCCCTCGGGCGAACAGAAATCAATCGATCCGATGCCTCAGGACCCTGAGGTCCCAGGGGCGCTCTTTGACGAAAGTGAATCGTACAGCCCACCAATCCGGCACCTCAACCGAACGGCAAACGATGCGCGCATGCGATAAACCCTAAGCTCCAGGGGACCAGCGATGAGTATCAGCCTGATTGCAAGGGATCTAAGGGAATCTGCCACTCTCAGGATTAACGAGAGGGTCGCTATCCTGCGGGACAAGGGTGAGAAGGTCATCCATCTTGGCGGCGGGGAGCCAAAGAGCAAAGCACCCATCGATGCCCTCATTAGCGCCGCCGGGCTACTCAACTCCGGCGATATCCGCTACACACCCGCGGACGGGATTCCCGCTCTCAAACAGGCCATCATCCGCTACACCGACGAATTCTACCATCGCAAGGTCGATCCGGAAAACGTGATGGCGTCGGGCGGGGCCAAGCAAGCCCTGATGGTTTGCCTGCAAGCCGTTCTCAACCCCCAGGAGGAAGTCATCTTCCCCTCACCTTACTGGGTCAGCTATCCGGAGATGGTCAAGCTGTGTGGTGCCGTCCCGGTGAGTGTTCGACCGGAGGACGGCACGTTCTACCCGCGTCTTTTCGATATCGAGCAGCGGGTCACTTCCTACACCAAGGCGGTCATCATCAACAGCCCGAACAATCCAACGGGAGCCATGTACTCGGAAGAGTTCATCGCCGACATCGTTCAATTCTGCGAGAAACGCGGACTCTATCTGATCATGGACGACATCTACCATCGCCTTCTCTTCGACGGTAGGCGACCCATCAACTGCTACGACTACGCCAAGGACACGTCTGAGAATTCCAAGCTGGTGGTTATCAACGGCGTGTCGAAGCAGTATGCGATGACCGGCTTCCGTATCGGCTGGGCCGTGGCTAACAAGCAGCTCATCGAGCGGATGACCACGATTCAAGGACACCAGAGCTCCGGTCCGTCGGTCTTGCTGCAACGGGCGGCGGTCGGAGCCTTAAACGGTGTTCAGTCCTGCGTGGAAAGCCTGCGGGTCACACTCGAGAACAACCGCAACGTGATGATGGAGCGGTTGGGCGCGTTTGACGGTGTGAGGGTCACCAAGCCGGACGGCACCTTTTACTGTTTTGCCGATTTCAGCGTCTACGAGAAGGACTCGCAGAAGCTGTCGGACCTTTTGCTGCAGAAGGTGCTCGTGGCGACGGTGCCGGGGATCGACTTCGGTATGGAGGGGTTTCTGCGGTTGTCCACCTGCGGCTCCATCAAGGATATCACCGAGGGCATCGAGCGGATGAAGTGGGTCCTGGATCCGAACTCGCCTAACGAGCTCTATATCGGCGAACGGAAACTCGTACGAGATTGGATGTGATAAGCGACAGCTTAGCAGACCGTTGAAACACGTAGCGCCGCCCCTTGTGGGCGGCGTTGAACTCGCTTTTTTCGTCACCCACAAGGGGTGACGCTACGGTACGAAGGGCCGGTCGACGTATTTCAACGGACTGGCGGAGCTGAAAGCTGACGACTGACAGACGATAACATCCGCGAGGCCACTATGACAAAATACCTCGAATTCGATACACCAGCCATCAAACACGCGGGCGAGTTGGCCAGCGATTACAAGCTCAGCAATCACGGGCTGATCCACCTGGATCAAGTGTTCTGGAACCTGCCGACGGCTGCCCTCTATGAAGAGGCCACCTTCCGTGGTGAAGGGCACATGATCCACGGCGGACCGTTCCTGGTTCACACCGGCAAGCACACCGCCCGGGCAGCCGCGGACAAGTACATCGTTCGCGAGCACTCGACCGAGGACAAGATCTGGTGGGGCCAATACAACCTCCCTGTCAGCCCGGAGAAATTCATTGGTCTGTTTGCGAGGCTGCAGGCGTTTTTGCAGGGCGAGGAGCTTTTCGTCCAGGACTGCTACGTCGGTGCTGATCCCGAGTATCGGATGCCCCTCCGGATCATCACCGACAAAGCTTGGCAGAGCCTCTTCGCCCGCAACATGTTCATCACCATCGAGGACCGCAGCGAGCTCAAGCGACACGTTCCCCAGTTCACCCTGATCGCCTCACCCTCCTTCAAAACCGATCCGAGGATCGATGGTACGCGCACAGAAACGGCCATGATCATCAATTTTGCCCAGCGTCTGGCCATCGTGGCCGACTCCAGCTATGGCGGTGAGATCAAAAAAACCATATTCACGGTGCTGAATTTCCTGCTGCCGCTTCGAGGCGTGCTGGCGATGCACTGCTCAGCCAACGTCGGACGTGACGGTGATGTGGCACTGTTTTTCGGGCTCAGCGGTACGGGCAAGACGACGCTGTCAGCCGATCCCAATCGAGCGTTGATCGGTGATGACGAGCATGGCTGGAGCGATGAGGGCGTTTTCAACTTCGAGGGTGGCTGCTATGCGAAGGTCATCCGTCTGTCAGCCGAGCATGAGCCGCAAATCTATGCGTGTACACGGAGGTTCGGGACGATTCTCGAGAACGTCGTCTATGACCCCGCCTCCCGCCGAATCGACCTCGACGACGATCACGTCACCGAGAACACCCGGGCATCCTACCCGTTGGAGTACATCCCCAACGTCGTGCCCGAGCGCATGGTCCGCACGCATCCCAAGAACGTGGTCTTTCTGACCTGCGACGCACAAGGCGTTTTGCCGCCGATCGCCCGGCTCGACCCCCAGCAGGCCATGTACCACTTCATCAGTGGCTATACGTCCAAGATCGCCGGCACGGAGATCGGCCTCGGCATCGAGCCTGAGATCACCTTTAGTGCCTGCTTTGGTGCCCCCTTCATGGTCCATCACCCGTTCTACTACGCCGACATGCTCAAAGACAAGATGGCCAAGCACGGTGCTCAGTGCTGGCTGGTTAACACCGGTTGGACGGGCGGCAAGTTCGGCATCGGCAAGCGAATCAGCATCCGCCACACGCGAAATCTGCTCAATGCCGCTCTGGAGGGTCGTCTTGCTGACGTCGAGTATCGAAAGGACAGACTGTTCGGCTTCCAGGTGCCAACAAGTTGTCCCGAAGTGCCACCCGACGTCCTCGACCCCTCCACCACCTGGGGCAACAAGGACGACTACTGGAAGACCTACGACGGCATCGCCGCCCGCTACATCGAAAACTTCAAGCTCTTCGCCTCCGGCTGCCCCGACGAAGTCCGCACCGCCGGACCGAGGCGCTTGTCACACGCGACCGCGTGAATCTGGACAAGAGAGGCAGAGAGAAGTGCAATATCCCTTTATCCCTCCGTACACAAGATCCCGCCTACACGGGTTGTGGCGTAAGCTGAACGAGGGTAGGATACGGTGCGTTTGTTAGATCGGCGCCTGCGCCGTGTTTTCACGGCGGGGCGTTCCCTTGAAACTCATCTACATTCGATTGGAAGGAGCGGAATCATGTATCGTATCAGGTCTTTCATCGCAATGTGTTTGGCAGTCGTGGGCGGCGGCACGATGTCCATCGCACACGCACAGACCGGGTCCATCAGCGGCACCGTGTGGATGGACGAATCCCCGTACGGTCAGTACGAGGGCGAGCCGGGGATACCCAACGTCGCCGTAAATCTCTTCGATGAACCGATGTCTCCATGCTCCATCCCTGCCTCGGGGCAGGATCCGTTCGGCCAATCACGTTTGGGATACTACGAAGACGATTGGTCCGGCGGCCAAACGTGCAGTTGGCAGATCATAGCTGGTGGGCTCGAAGACCTGGCCCAGCAGTTCCATTGGTACTGGGAATACCTGACGATTCAGGATAGCAGCACGACTCCAGCTTGCGCGAACGACGGCGACGATCCAGACCTACGCAAACGCGTGCAGGTCTGGATGCTGGTGCGCAACATGGACACCGACGCCGTATACAGCACACCGGTGTTTGTTCAAGAGTACGAAATAAGCTTAGCGCCGATCACTTTTACCCCTGACAATGACTACTCGCAATACATAACCTACACCGTCGATGTGGAAGGCCCCATTCCTCTGAAAGCTGACTTCGATGTCAGACTTATGGTGCGATTTCAGTGGTGGGTGTGCCCGTGGAACCAGTGGTATCCCCCGGACAATCCGGAGGATTTCAGTTGGGACGCTGACGCCCACCTGTGCGAGAACGGGGGACGCGTTTATCGTAGCCCGCTTTGTCTTCTTCAGAGGGAGATGACGGATGCCGACGGAACCTATGCGTTCGCGGGGCTTGATCCGAGTACGTACAGCGTAGCTGTCGACCCCTGGAATTACGAGGCTGACAGAGCGCTAGACGGGCTGATCTCAACGACTGGCAACGGCGGTCCCGAAGGAGTCCCGATCACCCTCGTGACGGGAGGAGAGAGCATCGTGCAGAACTTCGGGTTTGCCAGCCGGAGCGACGTTCCAACCGTGTCCGAATGGAGCTTGGCTGTACTGGGACTGTTGGTCATCACTGCTGGGAGTGTTGTACTCGCGAGGCGCCGCATCGGGGGAGCTTCGCTGTGACGGACGGAGCCAGAAACGCCGGGCACAGCGTCTCGTGAGCCACGGATGATGAACAAGGGCGTCGGTGGCCAGCGAACACCGATTGGACGGGCGGCAAGTTCGGCATCGGCAAGCGAATCAGCATCCGCCACACGCGAAATCTGCTCAATGCCGCTCTGGAGGGTCGTCTTGCTGACGTCGAGTATCGAAAGGACAGACTGTTCGGCTTCCAGGTGCCAACAAGTTGTCCCGAAGTGCCACCCGACGTCCTCGACCCCTCCACCACCTGGGGCAACAAGGACGACTACTGGAAGACCTACGACGGCATCGCCGCCCGCTACATCGAAAACTTCAAGCTCTTCGCCTCCGGCTGCCCCGACGAAGTCCGCACCGCCGGACCAAGGCGTTTGTCCCAAGCGGCCGGGTAGCGCTCCGACTTTCGAGGGCGCAGACACGCCGGTAGGGTGCATCTCGGATGTACCAATGCGCAACGCGGCCCATATCCGTCGCGGTAGGGTGCGTCCCGGACGCACCTACGCGCAACGCAGCCCGGTAGGGTGCGTCCCGGACGCACCAATGCGCAACGCGGCTCATATCCGGTAGCGGCAGCGTGTGTCCCGGACGCACCAATCTTCTGACAGCGTGCTATGAACCACCTGCGTTTCTTCTGTGAATCGATAGACCTGGCGACAATCCACCTTGGTACGACGGGCTCCGCCCGCCGGCGGGTGAAACCGCCCCCACTTGGCTAGGCTACGTCAGCGATAACCAGTGCGTTGACCCAGCCGTCGAAGCGGTCGTCGATGGTACCGCTAGAGTCGCGGAACAGAAACCGGCACTGGATGCGGACCACGTCGTTATCGACCTTAGCAACGTTTAGGTCGACTTTTTGGCGCCACAGATGATGGTCGCCATCGGAATACCCGATATCGAACCCGTTGATAGAGACAGCCGCAGTGCGAACCTTTCCGGCAAATTTCACCGTTCCGTACTCGACCTGTTCCTGACCGCTTGTCGGGTCGAAGCGAATAACCGTTTCACGATGCTGTAACATATCGCACACCACCTTTCTTTTGGTACACCGAGCGAGCCCAACAGCGTCATTGCACCCCATGGCGCATTGGCAACTCTCGTCGGGTGCCCGGTCGTATTATTCCAGGCGGCAACCTGCCAAAAGGCAAGAGTATGGGGTCGCACGTAGGTCCTACGTAGGTAGTACGGAGATCGTGAGTGGGCCTGAATGGGCTGAGCTGGCCGCCTGGGCATGGATGACGCAATGTGGCTGGAGATGGAAGCGGGATACTCGAAGGCCTAGAATTGATGTAAGGCTGCTGGGTGCTAGCCAGGACGAACAGCAGGAAGGAGTGCTCACATGTCCCACACGGTTGCCGTGGACCAGGAGGCGCTAAAGAAGTTTAGGAGGTCCAGGGGATTGACGCAGGCAGAATTGGGGGAGAAAGCCGGATACACCAAGTGGGCGATCGCGGGGATTGAGCAACGCGGGCGTGCGAAAATCACGACTGTGAAGCACATAGCGCAGGCGCTTGGGGTGCGAGTTGTGGACTTGTTGGGTTTTGAAGAGAAGTCGTTCCCATGCGCTTCCATGATCGACTCGTCTAGTCCAAGTATTCGAACTGGCGCGGTTGCCGGAAGGTGTCCGATCGTTATCCGGGTGAACACGAGTTTTCGTATCACGCGTTGTGAGCGCCTTTTGTCCCCGGTTCCGCCGGCGGCCCTTATCGGAAGAGATTCATTTGAGTTTGTGCATGACGATGACAAGGGTCGACTGGAAAGGTGCCTTAGGGATGCATGCGATACGCGTGAATCTCGTTGTTGCATCTTCCGTGGCACGTTGGCCAGCGGCATGCCAGTGGTATACGGGGAGTGGGCGTTGCCACTTGTGGGGAAGAATCGAGTCGTCGCGTACCAGAAGAGGTTGTGGGTTGCGGCTGACGACGGTGGGGATTTGCGCGGCCTGTTGCGGCGGCAGCCTCTGCTGGCTGCGACTGCGCTGTGACCCGGCTGCTCCATCCATCCCGGGCCAATCTCAAGACCCGCAAGCGAGGAACCCCCTCGCCGCGATGGCCGAACAACGGACGATTCCCCCTGGACGCCCAGCCCATATCCCGATCCCCCGTGCTCCGCCCGCCCCCTTTCCGCCTTTATCCTTCCCTCCGTCGCTTCGTCGCTTGTCGCTTCGTCGCTCCTATCCCC
>CAYOQG010000210.1:0-10706 GCA_964405925.1 uncultured Phycisphaeraceae bacterium
GGTCTAAACTCCTGCCCAAGTGTCGGCGGTGTTTGCTTGGCGCGCCAACGTCGCCACCTTGGGCTAGGTTAAACTCTAGCACACCGGGGCCGGCGTTCAACCCGGCGTTTGGGCGCCATAGACAAGTTGCCTACCCGAGGTGGGATACCTGCCTCAACGGGCGGGCGGAGACGGCATCCTCTGGTTCGGGTCAGGTTCCCAAGATTCAGGCACTTTACGACCAAGCGGTGGAAGCGGTTTCTTAGGTTTCATCCGCACTATGATCTAGGCAACCTGAAACGTGGAAGAAGGACGCGATGTGCATGTATCTGGGAAAACCCGTAGCGGCGGGGCGTGTGGTTCAATCTGAGTTGCCCTCGGTGTCTGGTGTCTGTGCTGAAGTCAATGTGGACCGAAGTATCTGCAGCGGTTGACTATCGGGTTTCTTTTCAAGGGCCAGGGTGAGGAAGCGGACAACTTCTTCGACCGGAAGACCGGTGCCAAGAGCCTCTCGCAGTTGAGCAACTGTCCCCCGATCGTCGCCGGCGTAGAAAGCCAGGTCCGCGGCGACAAAGTGAGTCAAGGGGTCGTCGGGGCTTAGGGCCAGGGCGCGATCGATCCAACTGCTCAGTTTCGGGAGCAGGTCGATGGGGGCCTTCCGTGACAGGCCGTCGGCCTCGCGCCGCGCAAGCATCGCCTCACACATGCGGCGGTATCGGACCCCGAGTTGGTGCAGAACATCTTCCTCGGTCGCACCTGGTGGGGCGGTCTCTGCGAGGAGTTGCCGCGCCTGTTCTTCTCGATTGGCAGCCAGATGATAGTCTACCATTCGTTCCTTGACGGCATGCCTCAACTGCCGACCACTAAGTGATTCGGGTGCAAGGTAAATGGCACGCTCCGCACTGGCCAGCGCGGCGTCCGGGGCACTGGGATCTGCAAAGAACTGGCAAATGGCCAGCTCTGCGAGACAACTCGCCGCCCCGAAGGGCGCTGGAGAAGCGAGTTTCTCATACGCGGGGGCTGCTAGCAGCAGCAATTCGCGGGCGTCGTCGTGGCGCCCACTCGTGAAGTAGAGAGCGGCGGCCAGACGCAGCGTCTCGGGTGCCCATTGGTGCGTATGAGCACCTGACTCCGCAGTGCTAAGCGGTGGTGTCAAAGCCAACCTGGCACTGTTGACGATCGGCTCAAGCCGTTGGTTGAACTCGGGGTCGGCTGCGAACTCGCGTAGCAGCTCCATATAGGCCTCCGTCAAGCGGTTATGCCTCAGGGGCCTGGCGAGCACTTCCACAAGCTGCTCAACATTGATCTCGGCACCAGCGGTGTACCGCCAGACGTGTGCGTAGTAAGCGGCGATCGTTGTTTCGAACGGCTGACGAAGCAGCTCGCGCCTAATCGCCACAGCCGCGCTTTGGATCAACGCCTTCTCCGTATCGTGATCATTCCGTGCGGCGGCGTTTCCGGCCATGGTCAGATACAGCCAATAGGCTAGACGGCCGTGGTTCATAAACCCGGGAGCACGGGCGACCAACTGATTGAGTGTGTGACTACCCTGCTGGCATGCCCCCTCGCTGAGCTGATAATCCTCTAGGGCAAGTGCCAGCAGACGCGGGTCCGGTGGGTCGGTCTCGTATGCCCGCCTCTGACGGTCGCGCGCCCGCTCCTGAAAACCCTGGGCGCGGTGCAGGTGTGCCTCACCCAGTCGATAAAGATCGGTTAGCGCTCGCTGGGGATTGAGCTGATTCGGCGCGTCAGACGCCAGCTCGATGGCCTTGTCGTAGTCGCCATTGAAGAAGGCGATGTCCGCCTCGTAACTGTGTCGCGCCGCTTGGAAGTCTTGCTGCACTGTGGCGAGTGAGATCAGCCCCACCACGCCACCCACGACTGCCACTGTCAGGCGCGTTGCACGCGTTCGAGAGAGGTGGTGTATCAACCCGCTCATGCCGTAGGTGCTTGCGGCCCAAACCAACCCGAGCAGGGTGTAGAACAGGGTAGAGACGCCGGTCACACGGAGCCCGACCCCAAAACTCTCCTCGACAATAAGACCCACGAGTGCACCCATGAGGCCCACAAGGGCCCAGCGCCCCCCGGTTGGCGGGGAGGCCTCGAGGGTGACCATTCCCGCTCGAAATGTCAGCACCATTGCACCCACCAACAGGACCACGCCGATCAGTCCGAGGTCTGCCAGGACCTCAAGCCATTCGTTGTGCACGTGTGCGATCCGCGACTCAAAGACACGTGGGTCGTCAAGGACATTTTCTACGGCATGAGAATCACCGGCGAGCACAAACCCGCCCTGTCCGTAACCTGTCAGCGGTTTGTCACGGAACATCTGCCAGGCATAGCTCCAGGCATAGGTGCGTAGTCGGAGACTGAGGTTCCTACCGGTCGAAGAAGGTGTCTGTGCTGCTTCGGCGAAATAGAACCACCCGGCCGACGAGAGTCCGAGGGCCAAGACGACGGGGATGACTTTTCGCCAGCCGCGGACCACGAAGAACACCAGTCCAAGCAGACCGAAGGCAAGTCCGACGGCTGCGCTGCGAGAACCCGTCAAGTACAGTGCCCAAGAGGTGATAACGAGTGAAGCGACGGCAAGGCCTGCAGTCCCTATGTATCTCGGTCTCCATGATTTGAGGATGTGGGTGATCTCTCCGAAGATCATGGAAATCGCGAGGAGAATCCCGGGAATCAAGCAGGCCGCCAGAAAGGTCGGGTTACCATAAGGGAACTTGGCCCGGAGTGTTGGATTTCGACCGTAGTAGTACCAGATAGCGACAACCGACGTCACCGCCGTAACGCCTATGAGGATCCAGCACACAATCCGCACCGTCGAAGCGCCGAGACTGTTCCCAATGCCGAACGCCCATAGAAAGTGGATGATCAGCAAAATGCTCGCCCCAACAGCTAACTCCGGAGCCGAAGACCACCGACTGCTTGCAAAGGACCATAGCAGATATAGCCCCACGAGAACCTGAGCGGCGATCAGGGGCGCGGCGTGGACTTTGCGCTCAGGCTGCAACGTAGCAACGTCAGCGGTTTCCCGCACAGTCATAGGCTCGAGATCGGGGCTCTCCCCATCCACATCGTTACCCCGGTGGGCTGCGACCGTGATCGTAAGACAGAGAATGGCTAGCCCGGCTCCGATCTCCAGAATGTAGTCCTTCACCGTGCCTGCGTAGATGGTGGGCATCTGATAGTTGAGACAGAGCAACTGGACGACCGCCCGAAGGGGCGATTCCTCGTGCCATTCAATCGCACCATCGATGAGAATCTGAGACTCAGCGGCGCTCAGCAGCAGTGAGCTGCCCGCAAGCGTCATCCCCACGAGTACGATCATGACCACGTGATGGGGTTTAATGGCGTTGATTCGCGCAGTGTCTATGCCATTCATGAATCGTGTCGCCTGACCAGTGGTCTTATTACGTGCTCGGGCACGGGAGGTTCGAATCTCAGAGTCCCTGCTGCTGTTGATCATCGGGCATCGCGTCCGGAGGGGGCCAGGGGATATCGCCCACCCCGCTCTTGTGGTTTGCCCGTCGGGCGAGTGCAAACAACAGATCGCTCAGGCGGTTCACGTACGCGATGACCGGCGGGCAGACCTTTTCGTGCTGGGCAAGGGCGACGATAGAACGCTCCGCCCTGCGGACGATGGTCCGGGCTAGTTGCAGGCTTGCACCGGTTTCGCTCCCACCTGGTAAAATGAAGCTGCGAAGCTGTGGGATATCCTCGCAGACCTCGTCAATCCAACCTTCAAGCTGTGTTACACGTGTGTCGCTGATGGCGACCTGTGCAGACTTGGCTGGTGGGGTGGCCAGCTCTGCCCCGACTGTAAAGAGATCCGACTGAATCCGTCGTAGGATTTCCGTTGTCTGCTCGTCGTCGCACCGGGCGATGGTCAGACCGATGGCGGCGTTGGCTTCGTCCACGTCGCCATAAGCGACTACCCTCAGATCGTGCTTGGAGAGGCGCTGGCCGCCCATCAGGCCGGTGCTGCCGTCGTCACCGCGTTTGGTGTAGAGTTTCATCCGCCCTCGTCACTTCTTTTGTATCGCGGGGCATTATAGTTGGTTGCATAAACGGGGCAATCGGCGATCTCCCGCGGGCGTTCGACGCTGCGCCGATGCTCCCCCTGCTGCACTCAATGCTTGAAGTGACGCGTACCGGTGAAGATCATAGCCACGCCACGTTCGTCACAGGCGGCGACGCTATCGGCGTCACGCTTCGATCCGCCGGGCTGAATGATTGCCGTCACCCCTGCGTCCATGAGAATGTTGGGCCCATCCGGAAAGGGAAAGAACGCATCGGATGCCGCCACCGCTCCTCTGAGCTTCTCCTCGTGACCGTTATCTTTCGCCAGCCACGTTGCGATCCGACAACTCATCACCCGGGACATCTGTCCGGCGCCGTTGCCGATCAGCATACCGTCCTTGCACACCGTGATGGCATTGCTCTTGGTGTGCTTGCAGATGAGCCACGCGAGACGGAGGTCCGCCAGTTCAGCTTCTGCCGGAGCGCGCTTGGTGACGACCTTCCATTGGTCTTCGTTCAGACCGATCAGATCGCGCGTTTGCGCGAGCATGCCACCGGCAATGCTCTTGTATTCGAGTATGGACTCATCCGGAGCAACGTCCATCCGGTCCACATAGAGCAACCGGACTCGCTCTCCCCACGCTTTGGCGTTGCGGATCAGCTCGACGGCGTCATCCTCGAATGCGGGAGCGATCCAGACCTCGACGAAGAATCCTCCAGCCCCAGCCGCTTTCCCCCATCGCTGGTAGGTGGACATGACCATGTCGGCCACGTCCCGGGTAATTGCGAAGTTGCAGGCGACAATCCCACCCATGGCCGCGTTGGGGTCGCCGAGATACGCACGCTGATAGGCCTCGATCGGATTGTCGGCAATCCCGACTCCACAGGCATTGGCATGTTTGATGAACACGCAGCATCGAGCGTCGGGCATCGAACGGGCCCGGTGTAGTTCATGGCAGAGTTGTAGAGCCGCATTTGCGTCGGCGTAATTGTTAAACGAAGTCCGCTCTTGCTGGTCGGACTCGCCCATGGCGTCGGCAGTCGTGAGGTTGAAGTCCCCATCCTCATCGCCGATGCACTCAAGAAGCTCTGCTTCTTGATGCGGGTTCTCGCCGTACCTCAATCGGCCCCAATTCCAAAAGCTGAGGAGTCGATAATCCGGAAGCCCATCGTAGTCATTTAGGGACATCCAGGATGCGATTTGTGCATCATAGTGCGTCGTAGTGAGAAACGCGGAAAGCCCACCGGCCGCGAGGACATCGTCCCAGTCAAGATCGCCATTTCGTAGGCCGGAAAGTAACAGCTCATACCCGTCAGGGCGCGTGACAACGAGCACATGCCTGTGATTTTTCGCGCCGGCGCGGAGCAGGCAAGGGCCGCCGATGTCGATCATTTCGATGGCTTGCTCAAACGTGCAGTCTGGATCGCCGATCGTCTCCTCGAAGGGGTACAGATTGACGACCACCATGTCGATCGGCTCGATGCCCTGTTCTTTGAGCTGACGCATGTGCTCGGAATTGTCGCGATCCGCCAGGATGGCGGCGTGGATTTTGGGGTGCAGCGTCTTGACGCGGCCGTCCATCATTTCGGGAAACCCGGTGATCTGCTCCACTAGCGTCACTGGGATGTCATGTTCTTTTAGCAGGGCGGCCGTGCCACCAGTTGATATGATCTCAATGCCGAACTCCTCGACAAGCGCTCGGGCGAAATCCACGATCCCTGTCTTATCATAAACGCTAATCAACGCTCGTTTGATCTTCCCTGTTTTCATGGGCATACCACGTCATCTTGCTGGGGGGTTGTATCGGTTCGCAGATCCACGTCCTGGCATGAAGCAGTGGTGCATCCATCCTTCAAAGGAAACGACTCGCCGATACCTGCTCGCGTGACCGATATCGCGCCCCGATCGCAGTGCGGGGCGGCGCTCGAGGTAGCGTCCCTACGGTCTCGTGTCGTACCGGCTCCGCAGCGGATCTTTGATGGTCTGATCGGTTTTCGTTTCCTCTTCGCCCGATGCCTCGCGGGCACGCTGAAGAGCCGCGGCTTCATCAATAGGTGGCAGGTTCAGGCGCTTGCGAGCGGCGATGACCTGTTGCCGCCGCAGATAGGGAACGCTGCCCAGCCGCGCACAGAGCACGCGTCCGCCCTCACCGAGAAGGATAACCGCGTCGTGCTCAGTGTTCGGTACGGTGGCTACGACCTTCGGGGCGGCGATCGAATGCCGTACCTCGCCAGTCTCATGGTCCACAACTTCGAGCCGCCGGTTCTGCGTGAAGATCGTGTCCCCGCCTGACGCATGGGCGACGAACGCACGGCCGGTGGGGTCTCTCCACTTCTCAGTCCCGGTTTCTACATCAATGGAAACGATCCCTTGATAGGGGCAATACTGATAGACGGAGTTGGCTCTAACCAGTGGTCCCTCAACCAGCGGTTGAGGAAACCGGACCCGCCAAACCACCTGCCCACTACCGTGGCTTATCTTGTACAGTGAACGGTCCGCACTGGCGACATAGACCCCTTCTTCGTCAGCCGCAGGGTCGCCCGTGATCGGACCACCGGTGGTGAATGCCCAGTGCAGGGCTTTGTCGGGGGCTCGACAGGAGTACACCGTCCCTGTCTGTGAGGCAAAGATCAGCGTGTCTCTCCCAAAGAGTAGGGGGGTTGCCGTGATCGGACCGCCGGTGTTGACCTCCCACAGCTTGAATGGCTTTTGCACGAGTGGGTGCATGATCTGGAGGCAGTAGAACCGCCCACCCGCACTACCCATGAACATCACTCCATCGTACGCGACGGCTGCGCTCCCTGCCCCGAATCCCGGGGCGAACTGCTTGATCAGCTCACCGGAGAACCTGTTGAAGACGAAGACCTTCGAGGTCGTGGGAATCACGACCGGCCCATTCCCGTCTGCATTGCGGATGTGTGTCGGGCGATAGATCTTGTAATCCGGTTCCGCGAGCTTCTCCGCCCACCGGATCAACCCGACGTCCGCCTGCACCGCAAACAGAATCCCATTGTCGGTGATCACATACAGGGCTTCGTCGATCAGATGGCCCTCGATCAACGCGTCATCTGGGGTGATGGGGAGCTGAGCTTCCCAGTACCGCGTCATGCCCGCCGCCTCGAGACTGGCGTCATCGACGAGTGGTGCGGCTGCCCCCGATTGGGCGCACGTGATGACCAACACACCCGACCACACTTTCATCATCAAACTCGACAGCATCTAGCCACGCTCCTCGTTCCAAAGTGAGGAAGGAAACAAGAATTCAGGGCTCGGTAGCCAGTACTCCGTTCGTCAGCCTCCACCGAATTCGCGATCGACGACAAAACACCAGTGGTCTTTCACCCGTCGACGGGCGGGCCACCCGCGTTGTCCATAATCGGAGTCTGCGCTCGCCGTGCTCGCTGCGCGGTGCCTCCATCACACAACGCCCAGCCGGGGACTAGGTAGGCGCGGGACGCCACCCGGTGGCGCTTAAGGCCAAGCCTACACGCACATCGCGCTTAAAGGCACACCCCGTGCAATCGGCATTCCTACCACTGGAACCGGTACTAGTCCCAATTGCAATACATTTCACCCCAGTACCGTTCCGGCGTCAAGCTAGGCATCCGACGTTCGCGGTTTCCGATGGCCGGCGCCAGCGTAGCGTGAGGTACCCGACGTGGGCAGCCCCGAACCGCTGGCGGAGGCTGCTCACTCGACGTATGTGGCAAAGCATCGGCGACCGAGGAGGGGGCATGTACACCGTCGGAACTGACGACGGGCCGGGGTCGGCGTTGCCAAGGTCGAGTTGGCATGAGTCATCGCAGCGCTCAGGTGCTGCCCTCGGTTTCCTGGTTGCAGGAGAGGGTACTGTCGTGCTGGGTCTCCCAAGCACGCATCTGCTCAATCATGGCGAGGTGATTCTCGATCGTGACTCTCATTTCCGGCGAAGTCGGCACGGTCTCGAAGACATGCGGATTACCCTCCACCCGGGCTCGAAGATCGCGCTCGAAGTCCTCCCAGCTCCCCTCGTACAGCGTGTCGCGCATCCGAAGGAGCATCCGATGCTCCTCCGTAAGGGGAAGCTGACCACCGTCTATATGGCTGCACACCATGATCGTACTCGAGCCAGTTCCTGTGTGCGTCGTCGGCGATTGAATTTCAATTAGGCTGAACGGTCAAGGCCCCCAAGCTGAATCGCCTTGCATTTGCGACACGGGGATCGGAGAATAAGGTTCAGTTGCGTAGCGTGCTCGGGTTGTCCTATCGCGGAACAAGCGTCTCGTGCACGTTCTGCATCTCCCGGGTGACCATAAATGTCAGAAGACGATCCCATCGAGCCTGAACCTCAATCCGAGCCGCCTGCGGACGCCGTGGCTTCGAACGCTCGTCGGGACAGGCCGACCGAAACCGGAGGGGGCTTTACCGTACCGGCGGGAAGACCGCAGAAGATCGGGCAGTTTCGTGTCAAGCGATTGATTGCCGCCGGGGGGATGGGGACGGTGTACGAGGCCGTGCAAGAGAAGCCCAGGCGAATCGTGGCCCTCAAGGTGCTCAAGCGGGGGATCGCCTCCCGCTCCGCGATGCGGCGTTTGGAATACGAGTCGCAAATCCTTGCCCGCTTGCGGCATCCCGGTATCGCACAGGTGTACGATGCGGGGGTCTACGATGACCCCGCGGCCCCGGGGGAATCGGTACCGTTCTTCGCAATGGAGTACGTCCCAAACGCAAAGCCTATCACGCAGTACGCCAAGGACAAGAGGCTGTCGACGGCGGCGCGCTTGCAGCTGTTCATCTGCGTCTGCGAAGCGGTCCATCACGGCCACCAAAAGGGTGTCATTCACCGGGATCTGAAGCCCGGCAATATCCTCGTAGACTCGCAAGGTGAGGTGAAGATCATCGACTTTGGTGTGGCCCGAGGAACCGACTCTGATATGGCTGTGACCACGCTCCAGACCGACATCGGACAACTCGTTGGCACGCTGCAGTATATGAGTCCTGAGCAATGTGATGCCGATCCACACGACATTGACATCCGAAGCGACGTGTACGCCCTCGGCGTGGTCCTCTATCAACTGGTCTCAGGCGTCCTCCCCTATGACGTGAGCACGATGCCAGGATTGGCCCCACACGTGATTCGTGAAGAGCAGCCGGAGCGCCTTGGAACCATCGATCCAGCCCTGCGCGGCGATCTCGAAACGATTGTGGCCAAAGCGCTGGAAAAGGACCGGGAGCGTCGCTATCAGTCCGCGCTCGAGCTGGCCCAGGATATCCGGCGGCACCTTGCAGGCGAAGTGATCGTGGCGCGTCCGCCGAGTATCCTCTACCAGATCCGGGTTCTCGCCCGCCGCCACAAGGCCACGGTCGGGGCGATCGCGACAGTGATCGTCGTCCTTGTCGCGGCCACGATCTTCAGCACTGACCAAGCGCTGCGGGCCACGCGTGCCGAGCGTTCGGCGACTTACGAAGCCGAAGCGGCCAAAGCGATCAATGACTTCTTGAACGACGATCTTCTTGCGGCCGTTGCTCCTGGCGAACGGGGTCCGAACGTCACCATGCGCGAGGTGCTGGATGCGGCATCGAGGAACATCGGGGACAAGTTTGCCGACAAACCGCTAATCGAGGCCTCGATCCGCCTGACCCTGGCTGACACCTACTGGCGTTTAGGTGAGTACGCTGCCGCAACCCCCCACGCGCAAAAAGCACTCACGCTGCGGCGCGCCAAACTCGGCGAAACTCACGCGGCAACACTTGAAGCTTCGAACACACTGGCTGTGTTGTACAAGTACCAGGGGCGACATGATGATGCGAGGGCGTTATACCAGACTACGCTGGAGAACTGCCGTCGTGTTCTCGGCAGAGAAGACCCACTCACACTCCGCTCGATGAGCAACCTTTCCACGCTGCTGCGTCAGCTCGAGGAGTTCGACGAAGCTGAGACCTTGTGCCGCGAATCTCTGGAGGTGCGTCAGCGACTATGGGGCCCGGAAGACCCAGGTACCCTTATGTCCATGGCCAATCTCGTCACGGTGCTCTGGGCGAAGAAGGAGCTCGAGGAGGCTGAACGACTCGGGCGGGCGGTCTTGGAGGCGCGCCGCCGCGTACTGCCTGGGACCCACCCGGACACGCTTCAAGCGATGTACATCCTGGCTGCGATCCTGATGGACCGTGGCGATCTGGACGAGGCCGACAGGCTATATCGAGAGACCCTGGCGATAGGTCGCACCGTGTTCGGTGATCAACATCCGCGGATCGCCACGATCAAGGCCGAGATAGGCGTGCTGCTGGTCCGAAAGGGTGACTACACCGCTGCCGAATCGATCTTCCGCGAGGCCGCGGCCATATCGAAAGCTTCTCTCGGCAACGATCATTGGGGAACCGGCGAAACGCGGAGTCACCTGGGTGATTGTCTCACCAAGCTGGGAAGGTACGCTGAGGCTGAGGTAGAACTGTTGGAGGCCCACCGCGTGTTAGAAGCGGCCTTGGGACGCTCCCATCGGCGAACAACACGCGCTGTCGACCGCCTCGTGGCGCTCTACGAAGCCTGGGGTGACGCGGACGCCGTAGCGATCTGGCGGGCCAGGGGCCCCGCCTCTGCTGCTACCACGGCCGCAGGCGACAGTGCCAAGCCGTAACAACACCGTAGGTGCGCGGAACAGGCAACTGCACCCTTAGTGTCGAGGCCAATCCGGGTCATCGATGGTCTTGACCACCCAGCCGG
>CAYOQG010000211.1:0-10614 GCA_964405925.1 uncultured Phycisphaeraceae bacterium
TCAGATGTGTAAAAGACACAGGACATTACCCTTCCGTGCAACCCGCTGCTGATCTTCCGAAGGGTCTCAGACGGTCAAGAGGTTGTGCTGGACGCACCCGAGTACCTGGAAGGACCGCTCTACCTGGCTTCGATTGGCCCCGGCTCATGGGTGCACAATGTGGATCCAGACCTCGGGATCATGGCACCCTACGACGGCGTCTTCGTCCCGGGTGTCGAAGAAATTCCGACTCCGGGAGCCGTGCAGGCGACCAGAGTTCCCTCCGCCACGCTCCGGACGAGCAAGGCCCTTATCACCGCAGACAACGTGCTTGCACTGGGCCTGCGGGCAACCGGGATGACACCCGAGCGGGACGACACGTTGCAGGGCACGGAATGCCCGCCGGATTCGCTCTTCGCTCAGCCGGTCCAGACCTCCGGTTGGTCGGCCGGTGTTAGCGACGAGGCACTAGGATGGCAACGGTACGAGAGCTTCTCCGGTGTCACAGGACCGATTTGTGACGTTCACTGGTGGGGTATTGACCTCGCCTGGGACGGCGGATGGGTGGAGTGCACGGAGAACCCCATGCCGTTCAACATCATCTTCTACGCGGATGACGGTGGGTTGCCCGGTGCCGAGGTATGCTCCTACACCATTGAATCCGTGCCCGGGGCGTTCGTCATGAGCACCAGCGGGTACGACCTCTGGGAGTACGAGGTCGTGCTGGATTCGTGCTGCAACTTGTCGAATGGGTGGGTCACCATCCAGGGCGGGGCCACCGGAGATCCAGGTTGCTACTTCCTGTGGATGAGTTCGGAGGTGGGCGACAGTTCCAACTGCTTCTTCGACGGTGAGCTGCTTGACTGCGGCGAACCTGACCACGCCTACGACCTGAGTGTGTGCCTCACGCCTGGCACTTACAGCCAAGTGGTCGTGCCGCTGCTGTTAGGTGATCCTATTGCCGACACCTGGCATGAGGTCATCCCGCCGCCCCGGCCGCCGACCGGAGCCTGCTGTCTGCCGAAAGCCCCCGGTCATCCGTGCTTTGACGATTTGACCGAGGCCGAGTGCAACGCGCTCGGTGGGTTCTACCATGGTGACGGTACCGTGTGCGGCCCGTATGAAGCATGCTGTTTTGGCGCGGGTGAATCGTGTGACAACCTTCACGACATATGCTGCTTTGCGCAGGGTGGCTGGAGATCAGGACAGCCGGTCTGCCTGGGCGACAACAATGGCGACGGCTACGACGATGCGTGCGTAACATGCACGCCGACCCCGCCGCCCCTACCGGATCCGAAGTTCGTTGACATCGGCTTCGGCACGAAGAACCGCTACCTGACCTTCCGGACTGACGTCGACATCAACATGGCGATCAAGATCAGGATCGTATATCTGCCACCACCGTACGACGAATACATCGGCGACGAGTGGTGGGTGACGCTGCCCGTGCAGACCGCGGAGGCGTCCGGAAGCAACGGTCCGGAGCCGCCCCCGTACTTGTTTGCCTCGACCCTGACGTGCGCCGGACCGCAGTACCACGACTGGAGCGTGTATCCCAAGATCGATGTCTACCATGCGGCGATCGTCCCGAGGGGTATTTACGAGGTCCAAGCGATCGCTGACGACTGCGACCCGAGTAATCCAGACGATTATTCGGACCCGCTGACGGTCACCATGAGTAAGTCCGGGGACATCGTCGGCAACAACGGCTGCCCGGTCGTCCCGTGCGATCCACCGCAAGGTGTGGTGGACTTCGTGGACATCTCGTCGTGTGTCGAGAAGTTCAAGAACACTCCGTTGTCACCGCAGAAGGCGAGGGCGGACATTATCGCCAGCGACATTGCGCAGCCGTCGCCCGATCGGATAGTCGACTTCGTCGACATTTCGTGCATTGTCGAAGCCTTCCGCGGAGCACCGTGTCCACTGCCCGGTCCACAGGCGCACTGTCCGTAATAGGTGGGCTTGCTGTTTTGGCGAAGCCAATGCCATGAATCCAACGGTGATGGGCGGGTCAATGACGACTCGCCCATCACCCAATGTTCACAACCGGCTTCGTTGACGTTTCTTGTATGCCCAACGCGTCCCGCGGCGTCCCGTGTGCACTTACGGGTCCGCCGCCAACCGACCCGTGCCCCGGCCGGTGACCATACATAACGCGCCGACCGCCGGAAGAGCGACGTTTACGTGATCGAGCGACCAGGAGAGGTGGGCTTCACCAAAGGGCACCTCTCCGCTCGATAGCGTGGGAAGCTCGGGCCGCCAGGCCCGGCGTGACAACTTGTTGCGGTCGAGCAATCGTCGCAACTCGGAGGTATCATCCCCGCGGCCCGCCCTGGCAGGGCAGATGGCTGAGGAAGACCTGGAAATGGGGGCGGGGCAAGACGCCGGAAGACGGTGAAATGCGATGGCCCGCTCTCGGGGGATAAATACACCCTAACATTTTTCTAACATTTCCCTTGCCTTTCCGCCGAAGATCGGTTAGAGTGCCCGCGACTGGGGTTTTTCGCGGGGGCGGCTGGAGACACGGAATGTCGCTGTTGGTGACCGGGAGCATCGGGATTGACACGGTGACCACACCGTACGGGCACGTGGAAGACGTGCTTGGCGGGTGTGCCGTGTACTTCTCCTTCGCGGCCTCACAGTACGTCCCGGTTCGCTTGGTCTCCGTAGCTGGCGAGGACTTTCCGCTGGAGTTCCGCGAGATGCTCGAATCCCGGAATATCGACCTGACCGGTCTCGAGATTCGCGAGGGGAGCAAGACATTTCGCTGGGAGGGCCGTTTCGAGGGGGACATGAACGAAGCCGAAACGGTCGCCGTCGATGTAAACGTCCTGGCTGAGCGTGCCCCGCGGGTTCCGCCGGCGGTGGCTGATAGCTCCCATGTCTTCTTGGCGGTGACACACCCCACCCAGCAGCGGGAGCTGCTTTCGCAGATTCATTCACCCAAGCTCGTCGTCTGTGACACGGTGAACTTGTGGATCACCAACGAACGAGACTCGCTGCTTGAGACCCTGGGCCTGGTCACGGGGGTGATCATCAACGATGCAGAGGCCCGCCAGCTCACCGACCGGGTCAACCTCATCGAAGCTGGGGAGGCGATCCTCGAACTTGGCCCGGAGTTCACGATGATCAAAAAAGGTGAGCATGGGGCGCTGCTGGTGACACACGATGGTGGTTACGCGATCCCAGCCTATCCATCGAAAGCCGTGCGTGATCCGACCGGTGCGGGTGATAGCTTTGGCGGCGGCGTCATGGGATACTTGACGGAGCAGGGCCGACACGACACGGACGCCTTACGACGGGCGATGGTACGTGGGACGGTGGCAGCCTCGTTTGCAATTGAGGATTTCTCGATAAACCGCCTGCGTGATCTATCTCGCGTGGAGTTCGACTTGCGTGTGGACGAGTTTTTGAACATGCTTCGGCTCGATTAGGGCGGATCATGCAGCCTACCGCACCGACGCGAGGTTGGGCGGGTGGACGCGACTGGAGTTGTACTCGCCGCCGATCTGTCCGTCGATCCGGCTGAAGGCGCGGTGCTCAGCGCGTCTGTGTTCTTTGGGAGGATTCAGGGATAGTGCGGTTATTCGTCGCCATCGAGTTGGATGAGCCTGTACGATCGGCGCTCGGTAGGGTCCAGGCCGATCTCAAGGCGCGGTGCGATGGTGTGCGTTGGATCCCACCGCACCAGTTGCACATGACAGTCAAGTTTTTGGGAGAGGTTCCAGACCGTGACGTCGCCAAGTTAAGCGAGGCCGTCGGCTCGGCGGCTTCTAAGGCGGCTCCGTTCGAGATGGACATCTCGGGCTGTGGTTGCTTCCCACCGCGTGGGCTTGTCCGGATTGTCTGGGTAGGGGCAAGCGATCCCGCGGGAGCGTTGCTGAAGTGTGTTGATGCCCTCGAGGCTGAACTCGAGACCCTGGGCTTTCCGAGAGAGCGGAGGCCATTCTCCCCGCATCTGACCATCGGGCGGGTACGCGAGGATCGATCGGGTGGCCAGATCCGGGCCGCCGTCGAGGTTCACACATTCGAGTCGCTGGACCAACCGGTTGGGTCATTAACGTTGATGTCATCGGTCTTGTCACCGAAGGGGCCGACTTATACACCGGTCACCGTGGCAAGCCTTGGCAAAGGCTCGCGATCAGACTAGTGAGAGGTGTCGGATGAGAGTCATCATGAACGAAGACGTGGTAGCCAAACGGGAGGAGGCGCTGGGCCGAGCGCTTCAACAGATCGAGAAAGCCTATGGCAAAGGCGCCATCATGCAGCTCGACCAGATGGATGCGGATGTGGAGGGGATCTCGACGGGGCCGCTGTCGCTCGACTTGGCCCTTGGTGGATGCGGTCTGCCGCGCGGTCGCGTTGTCGAGCTGTTCGGACCCGAGGCGTCCGGTAAGACAACCTTAGCCCTTCACGTAGCCGCAGAAGCGCAAAAGCAAGGTGGTGTGGCAGCCGTAGTGGATGCAGAGCACGCCCTCAATCCCACCTGGGCCAAGAAATGCGGGATCAATCTGGAGAAGCTGCTGGTCAGCCAGCCCGAGTCCGGCGAGGAAGCCCTGGAGATCACCGAAATGCTCGTTCGGAGCGGGTCCGTCGATGTCATCATCATCGACTCCGTCGCCGCCCTGATTCCCCGTGCCGAGATCGAGGGAGAGATGGGTGATACCCACGTGGCGTTACAGGCCCGCCTCATGAGTCAAGCTCTACGCAAGCTGACCGCGGCGATTGGCAAGACGAAAACGGTCGTCATCTTCATCAATCAGATTCGCATGAAAATAGGGGTCATGTTCGGCAACCCGGAAACGACGCCCGGCGGGCGGGCTCTGAAGTTCTACTCATCAGTTCGCCTTGATGTCCGCCGCATCTCAGCCATCAAGGAGGGAGACGTGGTCACCGGAAGCCGGGTGCGAGTCAAGGTCGTCAAGAACAAGGTCGCTGCCCCATTCCGCGAGGCGGAGTTCGACATCATGTTTGACGGCGGTATTAGCACCGAGGGTGACGTGCTCGACCTCGCCAACGCGGACCAGATCATAGCCAAGAGCGGAGCCTGGTTTAGCTACAAGGGTACTCGCCTTGGCCAGGGGCGGGAGAACGTCAAACAGTTCCTGCGCGATAACCCTGACCTGCTCTCCGAGATCCGGTCAGCCGTCATCGCCAAGCGGACGCCTGGGCACGACGGCGTAACTGCTGACGCACCGACCGCCGCAGGCAACGATCCATCCCCGAAGCCAGCCGCAACCGAGACCAGAAAGAGCACGACGAAGCGCAAACGCGCTTAATGCTCTGTCACGCGTCCAATGTCGGTCGATACGCGGTGGAAGGGACCCGGCGGTGGCGGGCCCATGTTGGAATCCGCCACCCCAGCTCTGCCGTTGGCTGGGTTTATCGATTCTCAAGGGCCTAGTCCGGTAAGCCGAAGGAACAGCGGGGATTTGCCGCACGCTTGAGGTTCGCGCGCTGTGCCACCCCGAGTTCGTGGACGATGTCAGCCGGCGGCGCGTGGCAAAACGCTGGTCGTAGCCGAAAGTAGGGCGTCGATGTCGTTGGTTAGACACCAGGCAGATGGAGCGACCGTTGTGCTGGTGGGCCCGCCACCGGACCAGGTGGGCGGGATGTCCAGTGTCGTCCGTCAGACCCTCGGAATGGACTTCGATGGATGCTTCAACCTCCAGTTTGTCCCTTTCACCCTTTCCCAGTGGGACCGTGAGTGGTGGTGGCAACGGGGACTGCGACATGCTCGCCAGATGCAACTTCTACGAACGGCCATCCGGCGCACCAAAGCTTCTATTGTGCACCTTCACACGTGCAGTGCGGTGACTTTCTACCGTTCGATCATCGACATGTTCGTCGCTCGCCGCCTTGGCGCGCGAACGATCCTTCACATCCATGGGGCCAAGTTCGACACCTTCTACGAGAGAGAACCGGTCCATCGTCGGCGGCTGATTCGGTGGGCACTACATCGTGCTGATCGAGTGATCGCTTTGTCGACAGGGTGGTCCGAAAAGCTAAGGTGCATCGCCCCCCGCGCGCGGCTCACCGTGATCGAGAACGCCGTCGAGCTACCACAGTCATTGCCCAACCGAACTGATGGTGATGCTTGCCGGTTCCTTTTGCTCGCACGGATGGACTACTGGAAGGGGATCGATGACCTGCTGGCTGCATCCGCTCTTCTGGCGCGTGACGGCGTGGCGTTCGAGCTGACCTTGGCCGGACCAGCCGGCACCGCAGGAGACGCGAGATCACTCGATGCCAAGATTCGCCGACACAACCTTGACACCAAAGTTCGCTATGTAGGCCCTGTGCAGGGTACACGAAAGGCTGAGCTCTTGACCGGAGCTGACGCCTACGTGCAAGCCAGCCACCACGAAGGTATGCCGATCGCGTTGCTCGAGGCGTTATCGCATGGTCTCGCCACCGTGGCCACGCGTGTGGGGGCGGTCCCAGAAGTGATCGAACACCAGCGGCAAGGCTTGCTCGTCCCCCCCCATGAGCCAACGCAACTTGCCGAGGCGATGCGGCAGTTAGCGCTGAATCCGCACCATCGCCGCAGCCTATCAGCGGCAGCTCGGTCGCTTGCCCAGACGCGTTTCAGCGTCGCGCGGTTTCGTGACGACCTGGTAGCCCTGTATGAAGGTCTAAGCTTCGCGCCATCATCGACGCTTCCTAAGCCAGTGCGAGCCGGTTCCGGCAAGACCGATGGCACGCAGATTCCACGACGTCCGAATGTGCCTCAGCTCACACCTTAGGAACAATCGCCTGCCGAAGCTGGCAGACGGCGTGCGAGCGCGTCGTCCCGGACGGGTGCGCAGTTGCCGCGGGGACGAAGTCCCCTATGCCTCTGCTCAGCCGGTCCGTTCAGCCGTGGCTGCTCCCGCATACGACTCGAGTACTTCAGAGCCGCTGGCTGTGTTGATGTGTTCCGCGCGGGGTGCGACCTTACGGTAGCCGAGGTATTGGATGATTTCAAAGACCTCGGACCAGCTTGGAAACGGGCGATCGTTGGTCTTTTTGTATTCGTCGATCGCCATGATGAACTCGAGGAGCTCGCCGGTGATCTCGCCCTCTTCGGCCGCCCGGCGTACCTCACCGCGTCGTCGCCCGGGACCGCGTCGCCGATCCATCCCCGTTCGTCGCTCGACCACGTTGCCCCGTCTATCCCCGCGTCGGTCGTCCTGACGGCGCTCCCGTCCTGTGTAGGTGTCTGACATACCGAGGGGATCGGACATACGCGGCATGGCCTTGACCAGCACGTCGGGCCAGCGATCGAACGTAAATGTCAAACGTTCGGCATTAAATGCATTATCGGGATTGTGACCATTGGGAAGAAGCGAGCGGCCCGATAATCGATGTCGATGTCACATGGTCGGACCGAGTCGCTCCTCTCATGCGACGCATGACCATCACAACGTGCCTTGGCAGATGCGTCCGTCACCGGACCGAGACGTCGTCTTCCGCAACCGACGAGGCATCAGAAATCGTCATCCGAATCGTCGTCGTCATCTTCGGCATCAAGATCGTCGTCATCGTCCGGAAAGAAATCGTCGTCGTCGTCGTCATCATCTTCGTCGAAGGAATCGTCGTCATCGTCCCAGTCGTCGCCGCAGACTGGGTGGAGTGCATCCATAATGACACTCTGTTGGCGGAGGGACAGGACTGGCCGAGTGCTCATCTCCCCCAGTTCGCGGGAGCCCTTGCCTACGCCGGGGACCGTCCCATCAAACAAGGCTGCCGTCATCGTCGACACCTCCTTCCATCGATCCGGGCCGATTGTGGTTGCTTAACACGTTCTCCGCAATACAAGCTTATCGCGGCGGGCTCCCATACCCCATCGGACGCCGCCCATGCCTTGGTGTCCGCCATCCTTTCCAACCCGGTCTGGGAAGCGCGGGCAGAGTCTATGCCGGAGTCGATGCTCGTCAAGGGCAAGCAATGAGGTTATCGAGGTTCGGGGCCCCGGTGGACGCCCGGCGCATATTCGGACGAATCGAGGGGCAAATCCGCGCCAGCTTCGCATGTTGCGGAAACGCCAGAGGCCCGTCGAAGCCCTTGACTAAGAAGCACGCTGGCTTGTTTGTCAAAGGTCGCCCGGGCCTTGCCGCTGTCATCCCACGGCCGGGAAGCCGGTGCGTCGGAGCCCTCTTTACCGGACTGTCGGGGGCCGGAAGGAGACAGCCCCACTGGCATGAACAACGCCAGGGCAGGAAGGGGAATCGCGATCCTGCAAGGAACGAACTCATTGCCAGCCCCTCGGCGGGCCCAGAAAGTGGGTGCTCGCCGGAACGGTCCTCGCTGCTTCGGGTGTTGTGCCGACCATCCGCCCGGGCTCCCAGCGGGCGGTAGCCTATTTCAGGTTTTCAGGATTGAGGGGCTTGAGGGTCTCCGGGACGAACATCCCGTCTTTGCGGACCAGCTCCCCATCGAACCAGATCTCACCTCCGCCGTGTGACCCATCCTGTAGACACTCCACATCCCAGTGCACCGTGCTGCGATTCGAGTTATCCGCCTCCTCGTAGGCTTGCCCCGGTGTGAAGTGGAACGACCCCGCAATCTTCTCGTCGAACAGGATGTCCAGCATCGGTTCGGTCATGTAGGGGTTCAACCCGATCGCGAATTCACCGATGTAGCGGGCGCCCTCGTCCGTGTCGAGAACCTTGTTCAAATGGTCCGTATTCGTACTGGTGGCCTTGACGATCTTGCCTTCGGAAAACTCGAAGCGTACATCGTCGTGCACGACGCCCTGGTAGATGGTTCGAGCATTGTACTGAAGGGTCCCATTAACGCTGTCGCGCACCGGGGCGGTGAAGATCTCGCCATCGGGAATATTGAGCTTGCCATCACACGCCACGCATGGCAGACCCTTGATCGAGAACTGCAGCTCCGTGCCCGGGCCCACGATCCGGACCTTATCCGCATTATCCATGCGCTCCTTGAGCGGTTGCATCGCTTTGGACATGCGGGCGTAGTCCATCGTGCAGACGTCAAAGTAGAAATCCTCGAAAAGCTCCGTGCTCTTGTTGGCCTGTTGAGCCATGGAGGGATGAGGCCAGCGGAGAACGACCCATCGGGTCTTCGGAACGCGGATCTCCAGGTGGACTCTCTTCCAGACCGTGTCCTGATAGAGCTTGTGACCTTCCTGCGACACGTCCGAGAGCTCGGCGATATTCGGGTATCCGCGTAGACCAATGTAGGCGTCGACCTTGCTCATCCTTAAGGCCTCGGTCTCCGCGATAAGGTCCATCTGCGCCTCTGACGAATGCACAAGCAAAGCACGATGGATCCGGTGGTCCTTCAGGGTCACCACCGGGTCGGCCCCAGCCGCCCGGGCGACCCGGATCAATTCACAGACCATCTCTGGAGGGATGTCGATGGCCTCGATGAGGATCTTGTCCCCGGGCTTGAGTTCCGTGGAGTACGCGGTGAGCAGCTCGGCCAGTTTCGTCATTCGTGGGTCGATCAGCATAGTCTATCCTCAGGTAGTGATTCTGTTGACTCCGGGTTCGGGGCCCGGTTTGCATCGGTTTGTTCGGGCATCGCATTGCCACACCGCCCGTAGGATAGCCCGACCTCCCTCGACCGCCAACCGATCAGTGCAGCCCCGATTCACGCGTGCTTTGCACGAGGTCCGAGCGTAAACGGGCCGATCAGTCAATGAAGATGTTGGCCCCAACCCCCCGACTCGACTAGAATCCATCGTGGCGGGCGCTTCGGTGGGTCCGGGGTGCCTCCGCTGCAAGGAACCGTCGGATGAGCGATCGAGCTCAACAACAAAGAGCGAAGCTTGAAACGGTCGAACCGCTGGGCAAACGCGTCCTGATCCGTAAGGATGAAGACAAGAAGGTGACGAAGGGGGGCATCGAGCTGCCTGATTCCATCGAGATTCCCACCATCACCGGGCGAATTGTGGCGGTTTCGGCACAGGTTGACAACGATGACGACTTTCCGCTTCGGCAGTACGATCGCGTGCTCTTTAATCCGAAGAACGCGATCCCTGTCGAATTCGAGCCCGACAACTACCTTTACGTGGTGCCAGTCGAGGACGTCGTCGCGGTGTTTCGCAAGACTAGCCAATAGGCCGGATGTGGCAGGCAGCGTGCCCTTGCCTTTACCGGGTCCGATGAGCCGATGATCGACCTTCCATCTCCTGCCCTGATTGGTGTGATCCACTTGCCGGCCCTTCCCGGCAGTCCGGCCCACTTTTTATCCGTCGACGAGATTAATAGGCGGGCGACGACGGATGCCCGTACGCTGCAGGATGCCGGTTTCGATGCCGTCATTGTCGAGAATTACGGCGACCTCCCACTCCCACATGGTCCCCTACCGCCGGCGACCCTGGCTACGATGGCTGTTGTGTCTGAGCACGTTCGCCAGACCACCCAGCTTGCCATCGGCGTCAACGCCTTGCGGAACGATGCGTTGGGTGCGCTGGGGATCGCGGCCGCGACGCGAGCTTCGTTTGTGCGCGTCAACGTTCATGTCGGCGTGTGCGCGACGGATCAGGGTCTAATCGAGGGCCGGGCTGATGAAACACTCCGGTACCGCAAGCAGCTTGGACAACGCATAGCGATCCTGGCAGATGTGCACGTCAAGCACGCCGTGCAGCTGAATGAACCGGATATCGCCCGCGCCGCCCGTGAC
>CAYOQG010000212.1:0-10602 GCA_964405925.1 uncultured Phycisphaeraceae bacterium
CCGAAAACACGGGAGATTAACGAGAGCGCGGTTCGGACGGTCCGTAAGGTCGTGGGAACCGACGCCTACGTCGGAGCCAGCGTTGGACCGACGGGCAAGCTCCTGAAACCTTATGGCGATACCGACCCCAACGCCGTGCACGACAGTTTCCTGCAGCAAGTCCAATGTTTGGTTGATGCAGGCGTCGATCTTGTCCTGGTCGAAACGATGATCGATCTGTCCGAGGCGAAGCTGGCTGTCAAGGCGGTCAAGGATGTCGCACCTAACATGCCCGTCACAGCAGCGATGACGTTTGATCCCACACCGCGGGGATTTTTCACCGTCATGGGCACGAATGTCGAGCAGGCAACGAAGGAACTCGCAGAAGTCGGGGCCGACCTCGTTGGATCAAACTGCGGCAACGGGATCGAGAACATGGTCAAGATCGCAGCCGACTTCCGCAAGTGCACGGCTCTTCCCTTAATCGTCCAATCCAATGCCGGTCTGCCGAAAACGGTAGACGGTAAGCTCGTCTATGATGAGACCCCCACCTTCATGGCGGACAAGGCTCGCGTACTCCTCGACCTCGGTGTCTCGGTCATCGGTGGCTGCTGCGGTACCACCCCCGAACACATCGCCGCCATCCGAAAGATCGTGGATTCCGCACGCCCTCGATGACGTGATCGGTACAGGTGTGGAAACAGTCTTGAAGCGGCCTGCCGCTTCGGGAGAGTATGTTCGGTCATCGTCCAGCGAACGTAGCGCTGCTCCTCAAGGGCGGCGCCCTCGCTGTGGCTGCGTCATCCACAAGGGGTGGCGCTACAGAGGACAGAGCCTGCACGAACGACGGGCGGCGTGTCCGCCAGATTCGACGAACACGCCGCCCAGTTAAGCTTACCGGTCAACTTATTGTCACAGCGTTGCCATGCTCAACACACGCCCCGCGATCAGACGGCCAAAGCGCGACGTCGGCGCAGAACCACCGTCGCCGCCGCAAGCACCAGCAGTGCCAAGACGGCAATGCCCCAATCCGAAATCGTGGGAATGCACTCCACCTCCACGGCGTCCTTGTCTGACGGAACGCCGAGATAACGAAGTTCCACCGTCTCCAGAGGCTGGCCGGTCACGAACTGGTCGGTCACAACGGGGGAGAAGATTCCCGGCGTGGGGGGGACAACCTCATAGAAGACCAGGTGATCCTCGGGGTTGTTAATAGGGGTCACGACGTCGTCGTGGTTCTTTCGCACCGGGTTGCAGAAATACCTCGCTGGGCCAATCGTGACGCCCACGCCGCCGGGCATAAACTGATCCTGAAGCCAAACGCCAATTCCCATGGGTTCCGCGTTCAAGACCTCGTAGCAGAGGAAATGGTCGAGACCGTCCGGAGGTGGATGTGGGTCCTTTTTGGCCGGTACAAGAAGGTACTCCCGGTCCCGCCAGACCTCCAGGACCTGCTCGCCGAACTGGTTGTTGACCGTGACGGTATGCCTGCACAGCCCCGTATTCGGGTTAATCAGGTACCAGAGCAGATGGTGATCCGGGTCGTAGGGGGATTCCTCCTTGGCTGCCGGGTTGGCAAGATAATCGATCGCTGCCAAGTGCATCTGCTCCTCGGCGTCCATGAACTGATCCCGCAAACCGACCGTGAAGTCCACAGGGACATCGACGACGTCCCAGACGGTAAAGTGCTCTAGCTGAAACAGCCCGTGCCGGGCTCTGACGAGGTTCGCAACGTGGGTCCCAACAACCGGGTCATCGTACAGTGCCGTAACACCTTGGACATGGAAGTACTTGATCCTCGGCGGTACGCAGTCGATCACTGCATCGAGCCGAAGGGGATCGTGGTTGTAGAGGTAAGTCCCATCGCCCATATCAACTTCGAATAGTACGTCAAAGTAGCTGTCGGCGACCGTGTTGTCGCCCGGGTCCTCCGTGATGTTACCCAGTGATGGGCCCAGCACCCCGCCTTGGCCTTGGCCCGCTCCGACCGTTAGCGTGATCGTCGGGCTGATAGCCGGCCCGGTCGAAAGACAAAGATCGAGGATCTCGGTGTCAATGACGCCGCCGACGGGGTCGCTCCGGTCGATCAGCAATTGCGAACCCGGACAAGGTCCAAGGATAAAGCTCGTGTCCGCAATCTCGTCGAGATTGAGATCGATCCCGACAAGAGCACTGTGGTGGGCCACAATGTCTTGCCCAGCCGCGCAGGTGTCGACCCAGTCTGGGCCGGGCCCGCAATGGGAGCACGGAGTGTCCTGCGCCACCGCCGGTTGGACCGCGGCAACCGCAAACAGTATAAGAAACTTGCGCACGATATGTTCCTCCTTAGTTCTTGCTGATAGATGCTTCAAAACTCGAATACGGCTGTAGTCCCCAGATCGGTCCGCGGGCTTCATCGTCTGCGCTTACGCCTTGACAAGCACCCGATACAATCCGGACCTCGGGGCTACTACCTTTGTTGGACAAAGTCACGTAGCAGCACAGATGCCTTGAGCCGGCGGGCCCCGGGGACGGGTCACTGCGATGAACTGAAGAGAAGTGTCTAAAACCTCTTGTGGGATAAGTAATGTCGCCAGGCGACGCCTGCCGAACACTCTTGCACCCTGCGATACGCGGATCCGTACATGACTCAGCAGCGTCACCAGATAGGCGTTGAACAGAGCAGCCAGAAGGGCGACGTGAACGTAGCCCAAAGCGCTGGCGATCCAATGCAGCAGCGTCGTGTCGGATTGCGTGGTACCGAGCAACCCCTTGGATAGACCGAGCGGGGCCAGACCGAGCTCGACACCGATCCACCCGACGCCCAGCACAAACGGGCTAAAACCTATCCAACGGGTCAGCAGCACCCCCAGCCAGGCGTAGATTGCGGGTAAGGCTACAAGCAGAAGGAGCGAACCCAGCCCAGGTGAGACAATCGAGCCAAGGCCTGATGCGGCGAAGAAGTAAAGGCTACCGCCCCAGACCGCCCCAGCCAGTAAAGCGGCGGTTGGTCGGCAGACGCGGATCGCCACGAACAAGGGAAGCAGTGCGTACCAGCCCACCCACCTGGCACCGATTGGGCCGGTGGCGTAGGCCATCAGGTAGGCGCTGGCGATCAGCGATACCGCTAGTATCGCGGTATCCAAGCCGCGCCTTTGACACGCTATCAGATACGTGCTGAGTCTCGATCGCACGACGCACCCCGCCTCTGGGTGATCAGGCTTTCGATGTCAGATGCAGCCCTGCTCGGACCAAGATGGAAGACGATGGAGTCCGATGCGTCAGTCCCCATCCACACCGGTTGATGCACACAACCGCTCCCACTCGCGCCTCGAGCATGTTTCGCTTCTCAATCCGCAACCGCTTAAAGGCGAGCGGCACCATCAAATGGAACCGCAAATGCTCTCTACGTGTCCTCCGCTCTCAAACTGCTTTCGCGTTAGCCATGGGCACTTGACTCACCCGCGACGCCCTTCACCGACATGATGGAAGGGCCATGGCCAACCTGCGACAACGCGACTAGCCTAACCGAGCCCCAGGCTACACGCAACGAAAAAAAACGCACGAACATGCCCCGTCACGACGCTCGTCAGTGACAGTTTACATACTACGCTATCCTTGACCTTCCGGAGGGTTGATACGGAACGGGCGGCGTGGGCACCGGGTTTGGCGTACACGCCGCCCGAGCAAACTTCACAGACCAACTCGCCGGTATAGTCCTACGCCCCTTACACCACGTGGGCGATCAGCCAGTCAAAGCGCGGTGACGACGCAGGACAACCGTCCCCGCCGCCAAGACAAGCAGGGTCAATGCGACCAGACCCCACTGCGAAACCGCGGGGATAACCACAGCGGGACCGTGGACCGGACCTAGACCCATCCCGACAAGATTCAGCCCCCAAGCAGCATTATACGTCGAGACACTGTCCACCGCCGTCCACCCGACGTCATGTGACGGCTGCTTGTTGTTGAAGCCAAAGGCGAAGGCTGCACCGGGCAGCCCAGCGGGTCCAGACCAGTGGACCCGGCAAGGGCAGTTTCCGGTTGGCCCTGGAGAGGGAGCCCCGTGCGGTGTCTTGCCATCGTCATGCGGCATCTGAACCCGTTCGACGGCAAATGTCCACCCTGGCGGCTCGCAGGTCGCGCTGTAATTGGCCGAGTTGCAGTCGTCGGTACCGATATACAAATCAGTCATGCTCCCATTCACATCCGTGACCGGATAGGCATACATCCGTGGGCCGGGAGCACAGGTCGCATCGACGAAGCCGGTTCCGCCAGACTCGGCCCCGTCACACCGGACGAGAGGTAGGGGCATGAGCGGCGCAGCGTTGACAATGTCCTCGAACTCTGCCATGTCCGACCCGTTATCATACAAATAATCCATCCCATGACCTGCGAGGACCATGAAACCGAATAGACTGTTCGCTACCCAGGTGGGAGGATTGTTCGTCGTAAAGAGCACTGGGACAGCCGGGGTCACCCCGTGAATGTAAACCACCTTTGGCGGGAATCTGTTGAGATTATTGTTATGGACGACCATCGGGGTGACAGCAGGATTGTAAACGACTTCTCCCGGCCAACCAGCACCACCGGCCGGTATGAAGACTTCGGCGACGACGTCAAAGAAGCTTTCGGCAGGAAAATCCTGTGCAGGATTGGGTGGGTCGCTCCAGGAAAGGGACTCCACCTCGCCAGGGCTCAGCGGGAGTCCGAAAGCTGGGGCTCCGGCATGCACCCATGTACCAGACCCTAGTGGGTCTGTCATGTTAAGGGACACGACTTCCGTGTGCACCTCGCGTGTTCCCGGTGGTCCCTCGAACCCCAGTGGGCGCACAAGAAACATCAAGTCGCTGATGATCGTCCCCGCGGTTCCAACGGGCGTTCCCGCCAGATCGGGCGGGTCCGCGTCAAGGGGATGCGGGGCGCTGCGTCCAACGACCGTCGCCGCATCATTTAGGGTCGGGCTCGTCAAAACCCCGGTTGCCGGATTGTACCCAGGGTAGCCGATGAACATCGGTCGATACGGCGGCAGAACCCATATTTTGTAGAGCCCGAGCGAGCTCACGGGGTTGTCGTCGCAAGGCGGTCCGACGCCCGGCTGGCAGTCCATATCAAAGTCTTGTGCGATTGCTGCCGGGGCCAAGAAAACAAATGCAAGAACACCCAGCAGCCCTATCCAAAGCAGATTACCTTTGATGGGATTCATCAGATCTTTCTCCTTATCGTGCCATCACACACGTTATTTTCTGCTTATTGTCGATTTGAAGAGTCTGACATCACTGACGTCACTGTAGCACACGCAGACTGCGCACTCACGTTGCGCAAGCCGCTTCAATTCATCATGGGATTCACGCGGAAATCGGCGGACCGCGGGGGCGGGTCGCTTCGATGAACTGAAGAGAAGTGTCTAAAACCTCTTGTGGGATAAGTAATGTCGCCAGGCGACGCCTGCCGAACACTCTTGCACCCTGCGATACGCGGATCCGTACATGACTGAGCAGCGTCACCAGATAGGCGTTGAATAGCGCAGCCAGAAGAGCAACGTGAACGTAGCCCAAAGCGCTGGCGATCCAGTGCAGCAGCGTCGTTTCGGATTGCGTGGTACCGAGCAGCCCCTCGCCTAGACCGAGCGGGGTCAGACCGAGCTCGACACCGATCCAGCCAATGCCCAACACGAAGGGGCTGAAGCCGATCCAACGGGTCAGCAACGCCCCCAAGTAGGCATAGATCGCGGGTAGGGCCATGAGAAGAAGGAGCGAGCCGAGCCCAGGTGAGACAATCGAGCCAAGGCCTGACGCAGCGAAGAAGTAGGCGCTACCGCCCCAAAGCGCCCCGGCGAGCAAAGCGGCTGCGGGTCGGTAGACCCGGATCGCAACGAACAGCGGGAGCAGGGCGTACCAACCCACCCACCTGGGACCGACCGGACCGGTGGCGTAGGCCATCAAGTAGGCGCTGGCGATCAGCGACACCACCAGCATCGCGGTATCGAGCCCGCGCCTTTGACACGCAGCCAAGTAAATGCCAAGTTTCGATCGCACGATGCACCCCGCCTCTGGGTGATCAGGCTTTCGATGTCAGATGCAGCCCTGCTCCGGCCAAGATGGGATGCGATGGAGTCTGATGCTTCAGTCCCCGGCCGCACCGGCTGACGCACACAGCCGCTCCCACCCGCGCCTAGCGCAGATTTCGCTTCTCAACCCACAACCGCTTAAAGACGAGCGGCACCATCACATGGAACCGCAAATGCTCTCTACATGTCCTCCGCTGCCGCCGCGCTTTCGCGCCTGCCATGGGCACTTGACTCACCCGCGACGCCGTTCACCGACATGATGGAAGGGCCACGGCCATCCTCTGACAGCCGCGCTAGCATAAGCGAGAAACGGAAATCGGCAAAACAAGAAATCTGAGAAAACCAGCTGCTCGCATCCTGGACATTGTCAGTGTCAGTTTAATAGCCAAGCCTTTTCGGTTCGTCCCAAGGTCGATCCGGAGCACGTGGTGCTGATTCGATGCCTCCGGGCACCCCACAGCCCAGTTGCAGGCCATCTGACCATTCGATGACCACGATGACCGATTCAAGATTTCGCCACTTGAGCGCCCTTGATGACTCCGCAGAGGTGGGGAGGCCCGCAGCGACCCGGCCCTGGGACGAAGGCATGCAGCATTCTCCACAATCCCGAGCGGGCGGAGTCCGCGTCTCGCGCTGTTCCGCAGGACCACAGACTGCGGCTGCCACTATGGAAGTCTCAGCGCCCCCCGGTTCCGGCGCTGGCAGAGCAAGTCCGATGAATCGGTCACCGCGCCTGGGCAATTCAAAAATGAACCCTCTCTAGCCGGCTGACGTTATTCAGATGGATTGACGGCCCAGGCGTACATTGCTCAGAGCCGCTTCTCCGGGTGTCTTTGAGTGTCTCGCAAATGCTTCGGTTCGGGGCTTGGTCTTGTGGCGTTCAGGACTTTTTGTTAGCATATTTTGGAGTCTCAACTCCACCAGTTCAGGACGCCGACAAGGAGGTTAGAATGTCTCAGCTCCTGACAGAGATCGGGTACGCCTCCGTGGACGAAGCCGAGCTCGATTTAGTGCGGCAGATCCAATCCACGTTTGGACCGGAACGATGCTATGCTTGGCCCGGAGCCCGAGTTGCTGCCAGACGAATGGCGAGCGTCGGGTTCGGCGGTGACTTCCACAACGTTACGCACGGGCCTGACGGGCAGCATTCTGTCGTTGTCGGCACGGTGGCAGGTCCGGGCTTGTTGGCTGCCCTCGCAAAAGCTGTCATCTCTGGTGCGATCCACAAGTTCGGTCCGGTCGACCGCTCACCAGCTTCCTTCGTAGACTGTCTGAGTGAATTGATCGACCGCCTCAACACCGATCTTCGGCCACGGCGCGTAACGTGCTCGGTCTTCCACGGGCTAATCGACTGCGTAAGGGGTACATTGGGGTGTTGCACGGTGGGGCGAATTCGACCCTACATCAAGACTCGTGACGGGGCGCTCCGCGAACTACCCGTTGCACGCCAAGCCCTGGGCAGGCCCAGTAGCGTGGAAAGGGCAGTCGCCACCTTTGAGCTTGGTACCGTGGAACGCCTGATACTGCACACGAACGGGTTGACCGAAGCTCGCGCTTCATCGGGTCAGTCGTACGGTATGTCCCGAGGTCGTCGACTCCTGACAGAAACGGCGAGCTTACCCGCTGACCAACAGGTCGAAACGATCGTCAGGGCACTTCACGCTCACACCGGCCCGGACTCGACACTTGCCGACGATGTGACGGTCTTCGTGGCTGAGTTCGCGGAACAGTCCGAGCCTCCCCTCACGGCGGATTCCGTGAGAGACCTGTTCAAGTCGTACGAAGGGGCGGGCGGTTCCCAGCCTGATTCGTCGGTTTTTCTCGGCTAGTCCTGTTCGCCGGCGACGAATGTGTGTAGCCTGTTGTGTTCGCGCGCCGCTCGCCACCGTATGGTGTTGGGATCACCGGAAAGGGCCCCAGGGCACGGACGGGTTCAGCCAGCGACCGCAGCGAAACGTCAGCGACGAAGGAGTTCAGTAAGACAAATGCGAATCGCCTTATTGTGCTGGGAATCCAGGCATTCCATCGCTGTGGGTGGACTTGGCGAGCATGTCACTGAACTGGCATTTGCCCTGCACCAGCGAGGCCACGACGTTCACCTCTTCACCCGACAGGCACCCGGACAGGCGACGTGCGAGCGGGTGGACGGCGTGTATTACCACCGATGCCCTTATGAAGCCGATCCTGACTTCCTGGTTGACAACCAGCGGATGTGCAACAGCTTCGTCTGGCACCTCGCCGAGACAGAAAGCTATTCGGGGAAACCGTTCGATATCGTTCATGGACACGATTGGCTGGCTGTTTTGGCCATGAAGCAAACCAAGAACCGTCACCATCGACCCCTGGTCATGACCATCCACTCCACCGAGTATGGTCGATGTGGAAATCAGCTCTTCGAGGGTCAATCTCGGCGAATCCGAGAGCTTGAGTGGGAAGGAACCTATCTTGCCAACCGGATCATCTGCGTGTCCAAGGCCCTTCGTGACGAGGTGCAGCAACTCTACAGTGCTCCGGGCGACAAGATGCCGGTGATCTACAACGGAGTGGACGTGTCACGCTTCGACGTGAGGATCAACACCCGTTCGACGCGTCGCACATACGACCTCGGCATGGACGATTCAGTGGTTCTATTCGCCGGGCGCATGACTCGACAGAAAGGCCCCGACCTTCTGATCGAGGCGGTGCCCGATCTGCTAGTGCGTCATCCAAAAGCCAGGTTCGTGTTCGCCGGAGATGGCGATCTTCGCGCCGGACTCGAGCAACGGGCCGCGGATCTGGGCGTCGCACCCGCCACTCGGTTCGTTGGCCACCGAGCCGGTGCTGACATTGTCCGGTTGTTTAAGACGGCCGACCTCGTGTGTGTCCCGAGCCGTAACGAGCCGTTTGGAATCGTTATTTTGGAAGCCTGGAGCGCGCGGAAACCAGTCGTGGCCACGCGGAACGGGGGACCCGCCGAGTTCGTCGAAGACGACGCGAACGGTGTGACCGTATCCGATGATCATGCGGCAATCGGTGCGGGGGTATCGACCGTTCTTGCCGATAAGATCAGAGGCCGCCGCCTGGGCAAAAACGGCAGACGGCAAGCCGAATCGCGATTCTCGTGGGACGTTATTGCCGCCGCAACCGAACGAGTATATCAATCAGTGATCGACTAAACGGGGCCGTTGGAGTACGGCCATTGGCGCCGCAAGAGGAGACAGGGCATGGCCCGACAACAGAGCAAGAGAAGCAACAACGGGAACGCAAAGGCGAAAAAATCGAAACGAACCTCCGGACAGACCAGTAACAAGCCTGCAACTGGCAGCACCGGGCGATCTAAAACCAATAACCGGACAACAAACACCACCGGTAACACAGGGACAACAGCCGCAAAGACTGCCCGCGCACCCGGCAGCACGAACGCCACAACCCGAAAGTCCAATTCCACAAACACGAAGACCACGCAAGCGGCCGGCAAGACCACCCACCCGGTCACAAAAACCCCGACGGCCAAGGGCAAGAAGGCTGCCATCATCGGCCGCAAGACCGAGCGAACCGTTGGGCGGACGGGTGAAACAGTCCCGATGACCAAGTCTGCCGCCGAGGTGACTTGTGGCATCAGGCCGACATTCAAGCAGATTCAGCAGCGAGCGTACGAAATATACCTCGCCCGCGGAGCCACCCCCGGCGACCCCACCAGCGACTGGCTCCGGGCTGAGCGAGAGCTGCGCGGGTCGCCTTCAGTCTAGGCGAACAATCGTCGGGGGGCCCGACCTTACAGAGACTGGGCTGTGCGTCGGGTTGCGCAGGCCACACACATACAATGGGGGTCGTTCGTCTGTTTGTGGATCAGCCCATGCACTCTACCTCCATCCTCGTCAAAGCGGCTAGCGATGATATCGAAGTAGGAAGTGTCACCAGCCCCATAACGCCTGAACACGGCGTACGCAATGTGATCGGCAACCTGGACAGCCCGAGACGCCACCGAATCGACGAAGAGTGGTGTCTCCGCGATGTTCCGTAAGACGCCCCAGCGGGTCCCCAAAGAGCGAAAATCGCGTGCTAAACGTTGGAGACTCGTTTCATACGAGCTTTCATCCAGGATGATGAGCCCTCGCTGAGTATCACCCGCGCTGTGCAGCCGTTTGAGCCGCAGGTCAGAGCGGCTGCACAGGTCCTCAAAGGCAAGCTCCATGGGGTCGGCGTTCAGGAACGAAGGTTTGTGGACTGCATATGCGAAGACGCTGGTAGTCGCGTATGAGCTCGCAACGATTCTAAGCACATCCTTGATCACGTCGCGCCGCTCAGCCTTGGTCACTCCCTTCCAAGGTACCGAACGCCCAGCGAAAATGTCGGAGGCGTGAAACTCCACTACCTCAGGCTGCGAAGGATAGACCCTCTCGGCAAGCGAATCCATCTGCTGCGTCACCCAGTGGATTTGCCGTTCGAAGACTGAGAAGCCGCCGAGAACTAGGTGCGCTTCCTTTGTATTCCCAGCGGACCCGGAATCGTCAAGGTAGAGCAAATGCATAAAAAAAGGGGTTCTCCTCCAGAAAAGTTGGTGAGGTAGCGTCGTAAAAGACAAGGACATCGGC
>CAYOQG010000213.1:0-10598 GCA_964405925.1 uncultured Phycisphaeraceae bacterium
GCTCAACGGTCGGGTAGCATGGTCCACGCGGCACGTGACCGTGGTCGAGTCTCCATGCTTGCCGAAAGGCAAGCATCCCGCGGAAGTTAACCGCCCATTGAATCAATCCCGAGCGCTCTCGTGATCGCGTGTTTCCCGAAACGGTCGCGAATTTCATCGACGGCGCGGTCCAAACGGCGGGCTGGGGCGTCCGTGGGTTGATCGAAAAGCTCGGGTTGCTGGCCTTCGAGACTGGAAAAGTGCGACAGGCCGACACCGATCAGCCGAAGGGACACGGATCGCCGGCCGCACCAGGTCTCGAAGAGTCTGGCTGCCACTTCCCACAACGCGTCCGTTTGGTCGGTGGCTGCATCGAGCGTAAAGCTCCGCATACAGGTCTGGAAATCGCGAGAGCGGATTTTGACCGTCACCGTCCTGGCCAGTCGGTCATGCCGACGCAAACGCATGGCCACATGCTCCAAATGTTCCAACAAGACCGAGCGGAGGTAGTCGTGATCGGTGACATCAACAGGGAACGTTGTCTCGCGGCTGATGCTCTTGGCTTGTCGGTCAGGGACCACCTCCCGATCATCGATCCCGCGTACGAGGTCGTAGAATTGCTCCCCCACCTCGCCAAATCGATCGCCCAGTTGAGCCTTGGGCAAGCGGCGGAGATCACCAAACGTTCTCACACCAAGAACCTCGAGCTTGGGCAGCGTGGCTTTTCCAACGCCCCAGAGCTTGGAGACAGGCAAGGGTTCGAGGAAATCCTGAATTTTGTCCGTGGGTACAACCACCAACCCATCCGGTTTTTGTAAGTCGCTGGCGAGCTTGGCCAGGAATTTGTTCGGGGCAACACCCGCAGAGGCGGTCAGCTGGGTCTGTTCTCGGATTCGTTGCGTCAACAATTTAGCAATGTCTTCCGGCGGACCGAATAACCGTGTCGAACCTGTGACATCAAGAAAGGCTTCGTCGATCGAGACGGGCTCCACGACAGGCGTAAACTGCTCCAGAATGTCAAAGACACATCGGGAGACTTCGATATAGCGGGTAATCCGCGGTCGCACAACAACGGCATCCGGACAGAGTCGAACCGCCTTGGCCATAGGCATGGCACTGTGACAACCATAAGGGCGGGCTTCGTAGCTGGCTGTCGACACCACCCCGCGGCCCTTCGGATCACCGCCGACGAGAACCGGTCTGCCGCGCAGCTCGGGTCGGTCGAGCTGTTCAACGGAAGCAAAGAAGGCGTCCATGTCAATATGAATAATGTGACGTTTGTTCTCGGAGGTCATGTGGTCTCTTGCCACGGCGGCAACCTAAAACGCGAATGTCGAATGCCGAATAGCGAAATCACAGCGTGTACATACTTGTTCAGCATGGCGATGGCCTCATAACATGTGTGATTCCTTGTCCGGTCCAAATGTTATTGCCAGAAGACTCTTTTCGTCCAGTCTCGCCAGCTCCAACGGCGGAATGAGGCGGCACAGTTCGGGCGCGTGGCGAAGTTGGCGGACTGCGATACACAGACCGTCCATCAGGACTGTGGGCAACCGTCGTATTCGACTCGAGCCGGTCCTGCGCATCCAACGTCGGTGGCGGGTGAGTATCTGCGTCGCATCGCCGGGATCATTCCGGAGCACATCGAAGCGGACACCTTTATGGGTCAATGTGGCCGTTGTCCGACATCCGGGAGGTCCAGGCAGCAATAGCAGACCGTCGACCAGTCGTTCAGCCTCTCGCAGGGTCTCCGCTTGGGTAAAGGCCATCCGCATCGTCATGGCTCGACGGCGCAGCCGTTGGACGCCGTTGTCCGTGCAGCCAGCTCGCGTCGGCAATTCCACCTCTAGTTCCAAGTCGCGCACAACCGAGTCGTCCTCGCCGCGCAGTAGCGCGTCACGCCCCGCTATCCTAGAATCGTAATCCCCATCGCCCACTCGACCCGCACAAGGACCACAGCACAGATCTTGATAGTAGCGACGGCACAACTGGACTGCACCGGTGTTCGCCAAGAGCGTCCCTCTGACAGCATCGGAGACGTCTTGCGGGCACAACGCGAGTTGGAACTGCTCCGCAACCGCTTCAGACACTGACTCCGCCAGGTGGCGGCTTCGGAACGGGCCAAAGCATCGATTCCCCGGGCACGGACGGTCGCAGACCTCGAGCTGTCTGTGCGGCTTGCCGTTTTCGCGCAGATAGCAATAGTCCCTCCAACGGCGCATCTGACGGTTGAACGGCGGGCGCGACCGGCGGATCAGCTCCGCCTCGATGAGCAACGCCTCGAAGTCGCTACTGGCGGGGCGAACCTCGATCTCTGCGATCTGACGGGACCAGCCGCGGAAGAAGTTCGCACCGGTCACACCGCGCAGGTGCGCTCGTGCGCGGGCGCGAACCTTGTTCGATTTGCCGATGTAGAGGACCCGCCCTTGCCGGTCGTACATGGCGTACACCCCGCGACCGGTCGGCAAGCGCTTCACGTCCTGTGCCGAGGCTCGGACCACTTGCTCGTGTGGTGCGTGCAGTTGGGCAAACACAGAGCGGACACCGGCAGTCCGGCGCCGCGCGTCGCGCCATGACCTATATTCGACAGCTCTCGTCAAAACTGTCAGGAGCACATCCGGTCTGACTTCCCGTGCCAACGCAGTGAACCCCAAACTCCGAAGCGAGCCAGCCGCGCTGCATCCCGACATGCGTACTTGGGCGATAGCCCGTGGTGGAAGCGATTCGAGGATCTGTTCGACCTCGCCCTGTATCTGTCCCCGTGTCAGCCCGGTGACGTCAACGGGCCAAATCGACATCGGACGCACGTCGTGCTCGAGAAACGTCGGTGTCATGATATTGTCGTTCACTTCAATAAGGACGCACCCCTTAGGCTCCGACAGCTCAGCGAAGGAGATCCGGTCCGGCGAGCCGGCGTACACGATCGGTGGTCCATCCCCGTTGGCTGCCGCAAGCACCTGGTGTCGATGGACATGCCCGGCTGCCACATAGTCGAACGCCTGCGGGACAGCCGAGCGCTCGACCACATCGTCACTGCTTCGGAACCGAAAGTTGCCTGGACCGCACGTGGCGGATTCGAAGGTCTGGTGCAGAGCGAGAATCCTCCGGTCGGCTTGGACTTTCGACCATCCCGTCGCCTCCAACGCCCGGGGAAAGGTCTTCGCCGCGTCGCGCCTCAGACAGGGAAGGGCGGAAACCGCTGTACGCGCACCACCCAGGTCGAAAGAGAACGTCCGTGGTTCAGCAGCGATGTAAATGTTCGGATGGGCGAGGAACACCGTCGAGGGGATCGTCGAGCGCTCATGGTTCCCGGGCACGATGACCACCGGGATCCCGTTGACGGCAAGTTCGAGCAGCGGTTCGGCTGCGGCGGTCAGTGCTCGGGCGGATGGTTGAGACCGATCGAATACATCACCGGCGTGGATCGCGAAATCGACGTTGTACTCAAAGGCGTGACGAATCACGCGGCGGAAGCTGACGATGAAGTCATCGCCGCGTCGCGGCCAGGCATGTCGCGGCCGTGCGGGCAAACCGGCCCCGATATGCGAGTCAGCGGTGTGGAGAATGCGTAGCGACTTTCTCATGGCGTCTATCGGTTGCTGGGAAAATATCAGTCCAGGCCCACTATACACCGCCTACATTGGCAGATTGCCAATCAGGATGTCCGAGTGAGTGTCATCACCTGATATCTAGTGGTCATGGGGCATAGCCGCTCGACCTCCTCCGCCTGCGCCTTCGGGAGTACGTCCCCCGCCAGCGCTTTCTCGAGTCGTGTACGCGAGAGTTGGCTGACATGTTCCCAGCACCCGGCTTTTCGTATGAGGTCCTCCACTTGCTGTCGCTCGCTCGCACCCGCTGGAGGGATCAGACGAGACTCGACAGACCGGACGCGGACAGCGGATGTCGCCCCGTCAAGCTGTTGGACCTGGTCCTGCGTAGCCTTGCGGATCAAAAACGCTCGCCAGAACTCTCTCTCCTGTTGGGCACGGCGGATTCTTTCGGTGACTGCGTTGAAGCGATCGATCACGCTCGCCATACGGGCTTGAAGCAGATCGTCAAACCGCCGCCGAAGCTGGGCGAGTTGCTCAACGTAGCCCGCCATACTTTCAGGCCGGGTGCGATATTGCTCACGAAGGACCGTGAACTGGATGCTGATTTCCGCGCAGGCAGACATCTCATCTTCACTCTGCTTCATCCCGTCGAGTTTGCTGGTTATGCACTCGATGGACCGAACGATCTCCCCTCTCGATAGCATCGCGAATCTCCGACTTCTTCTCGCCGCCGAGCCAGCTTCCGCGGCGCATATTGGTCAAACCAACCGGCGACCGCCGACCGACTCCGCGAGTTGCCCGGTTGGAGGATTCTCGACGCCCCTCCCAGACCAGGATTCTACCCGATCCGCGCCGACCTTCAACGACTCTGTTCGGTTTTTGTTTACATGCGTTTCCTGCTCAAAAACGCGGTTCAGGCGGGGTCCGGGTGGTCATGGGGCTGCTTGGGTTGGTCACAGAAAGAGACCCCGAGCCCATGGTGTGCATCGCGGGCGCGGGCGTCCTCCGGTTGCTCGGTGACCACCGATGACCATTTCGCAGGGGCGGTGATGGCCCGCTTGCATCGCAGCCTGACCGCGGTCATATTGTCCGCGCGGTCAGGGAAATCCGATCTCGCCAAGCGCTCCACCGGACCCCGTGCGCGGTGCGGCCAAGGACACCATGGCCATCAGCGGCCCCGGGGGCGTGTGTGGCGGCGGCGGGATACGTGCGTCGTTGGGAGTAGCATTGTGTCGCTGATTAAGGACTTGTTTCGCGAGTCACCCTTTGAGCCTCTCCGGTATCACATGAAGAAGGTGATGGAGTGTGTCGCCGTGGTCAGGCCCATGTTCGAGGCTGTCCGCGACGGCCGATACGACGATCTTCAAGCCCTCGCCAAGGCGGTCTTCAAGGTCGAGCATGAGGCCGACATCATCAAGGACGACATCCGCCAGATGATCCCCAAGCGGTTCTTCCTCCCGGTCTACCGTGGCGATCTTTTGGGTTACGTGAAGCTGCAAGACGACATGGCCGACTCGGTCGAGGACATAGCCGTTCTCTTGACGATCAAAGAGCTTACCCTCCCGGAGTCGCTCGTCGAGCCCACATTCGAGTACCTCAACCAGGTTGATGATGTGTGTCGCCGGATCGGTAAGATTGCTGATTATTTGCCGACGCTCGTTGCAGGTGACATGTCGGGGGAAGAAGCACGGCAGGCTTTAACCATGGTGGCGGAGATCGAGAAGGGCGAGTGGCAGGCCGATCGACTCCAGTACACCGTGTCGCGAAAACTGTTTGCCTTGGAAGACCAGATGAAGGCGACGGATGTTTTTCTTTGGTTCCGCATCTTCGGTGAGCTTGGTCAACTCGCCAATTTTGCGGAGAAGACGGGCGACCGGTTGCGGAGGATGCTCTCCGGATCACCCGGTCACCCCGAGTGAGTAGACGTGCTTCGATGGGCACGTTGTTCTCTCTTGGCGCGGTCAGGAGGTCTCCAGAACGCTTGGGCTTGGGTTGCGCACCGACATCCCGTGTTGACCTTGTAGCTGCCAAGGTCGAGAGCCCCAGCCCGACCCCGTAACGTCTATGTTAGATTTTGGCATCCTCGATAGCTTTGGCTGGGCCTGCCTGATCATCGCGGTGTCGATGCTCTTTTGGGACACGATCGAGGTTGGACGGAACGACGCCGCCAATCTCGTGAACGCGGTATTCGGTTCTCGGGTGCTGCAGCGCCGCACCGCGGTGTTCGTGGCCGGGGCGGCGGTCGTGTTCGGGGCTGTACTCAGTTCCGACGTCATCGACACCGCCAGGAAGGGTATTTTTGACCCCACCGGATTGGGCACCCTGAGGGCGGCACTCACCATCTACATATCGGTGTACATCGTCGATACCGTACTGCTGTACAGCTACTCCGCGTTCGGGATGCCGGTCAGTACAACCGCCTGTCTCGTGTTCGAATTGCTCGGGGCGGCGCTGGCCGTCAATGCCCAAACGATCAATTGGGGAAAAGCGGGTACAGTGGTAGCCGGCATTATTTGCTCGATCATCCTGACTGGTTTCGCCGCTTTCCTCATACAACGCGCCGCACGTGGTGCGATTCGGGACCGGGGGACTCAGTTGGCCACCCTTCTGCTGCACGGAGGTTGGGTTGGGGGTGGGCTGGCCGCGGGCTTGGCTTACTTTTTGATCCTCAAAGGGATGAAGAACGTCGGATGGGTCAAGCAGTTGGAGGCCGGCCTTCATCGAGTGGACGAGACCGTCGAAATCGGGGTCAGCGGGCTCCTGCTTCTTTTGTTTATGTGGGGTTTCTTCGCGATCTTGATCCACGTGCTGCTCGTCATCTTCCGGAAACGGGCGGCGAGGGCCCTGTTTCCGACGCTGGCTGTCCTGGGCATGTTAGCCATGGCGTTTGCGTTTGGGCAGAACGACTTGGCGAACTGTGCTTCACCCGGGCTGGCGGCAGTGACGCTCCTTCGCGAGCAGGATGTCGCAAGGGGAACCGAGGTTCACATTGCCAAATGGATGTTGTTTGTCTGCGGGGTCTTGCTTTTCGTTGGAATGAACACGCGAAACGCGGAGCGTGTGACAAAGGCGGCCGTTTCGACCGGAAGTACCGGTGATCACGTGGCCTTGTGGGCGCCGCAGTGGTGCGTTGTACTGGGCTCGTGGATTCTCCAGCTGCGACCGCGGGCGCCGTCGCTGGCCCCACGCGCCGGCATCACCCCAGCCGGCAAGACCATCCACTACGATACCTTGCGAGCTTCCGTCATCATGTCGGTTTCCGCCAGCGTGATTGCGACAGCCAGCAGTTTGGGCTTGCCCGTTTCAACGACCTATGTTGCCTTTGCGGCCGTCGTCGCCACGGGGATGGCTGACCGAATCTTCCAACGTGGTGACGCGGAACTGAAGCTCGGCCGGGCGATCTGGGTCGTATCGAGCTGGTTCATCTCCGCTTTGATCGCTGCGGTTGCGACAGCCCTGGTGGCAACGGCTGTCCATCATTTCAGCGTGATCGGTATCCTCGTTTGTATCGCGATCAACCTCACGGTTCGACACGTTCTCAAAAAGCGTGCCGATGCCCAGGCAGTTCGCGTTGCCGAGGAAGCCTACGAACGCGCCCATCCGGAAGAGTTCGCCCTCGAGACCGACGAGTGACAGCAGCTCAGCTGCACTGATGCAGCAGTGGCTTATAGAACTTGAAGCTCTCTCCGAACCAACGTAGACTATTGGCTTGGCTGCAACCGGATGCCGTTGCCGTCAACGCCCAGTAGATCCCTGTCGATGCTGGAAACCTAAGGCGGCACGGGGCAGAGACTGATAGTTGTAATACGAAATGCAGGTAAAGTGTGCGGTTGTGGGCAGCGCCGAGCCGCGGGCAGCAGCAGGACTCGACGCTGTCGGGAGCCCACCCGATGCTACACATGATCTTCATGTGCATGCGTCCAACGGCACATTCAGACTGAGACCCCTATGAGGAGTGATCGCCGCTTGACCCGCGACGTCCAAAACAGCCGTCGTGTATTGTTTCGTGTCCAACGAGCGAAACTCACCGTGCTCGTCAACCGACGCACGCTGCAAAGGCTCCAAGATCGCTTCGCAGCTCTGGGTAAGGTGACGGTCTGCATGTGCACCGTGGACGGTGAGCTAATCACCCAGCCGAGTTGGGGTAGCCGGTTCTCCGAGCTGATCGGAACTTCGCCACGCGGACGGAGCACCTTTGCAGAGACCATCCGCGTCTGCGCGCGAGCTCCTGACAGCTCAGTGCCTTCAATGTGTCATGAAGGCATGACTTTGCACGCTGCTCCCATTCGTCATCAGGGGCACCGATTGGGTGTCATCATCGTGGGTACTCGCTCATCGGGCCCACCACCGCGCGAGCGCGTCGAGCAGTTGGCAAAAACCTACGAGATCAACGAGGCCCAGCTTTTGGAAAGTGCCTCGCAAATCGACCCCTACAGTGGCGGCACACCTCAAGCCATCCGTCAGTTTGCCGACGTACTGGCGGACACGATCGCCACCTTATATGCCCAAGCTCAGCGCATTGAACGACAGGTCGCCGACTGGCAGACCGTGCACGGGCTCACCGGGCTTCTCACCTCGACCCGCGATCTTCAGGAGATGCTTGATCTGACGGTCAGACGCGTGGTGGAGGTCATGCAGGTGAAGGCGTGTGGCATTCGCCTGCTCAACACTGACACGGGCGAGCTGGTGATTAAGGCGGTCTGCAACCTCTCTGACGAATACCTCCAAAAAGGCCCCGTTTTGCTCCGGGATAGCAAGATTGACGCCGCGGCGTTTTCCGGCTACCCCGTATATATCCCCGATGTGCCCAACGACCCCCGAACTCGCTACCCGGACAACGCACGACGGGAAGGGATTGTCAGCGGTTTTTGCGTCCCTATGACCTATCGCGGGGAGACGATTGGCGTCATCCGGGTCTACACGGGAAAACGCCACACCTTCCGCGAAACCGAGCGTACACTCCTGCGTTCGATCGCGTCGCAAGCCGCCGCCGCCATCATCACCACTCGACTTTGGGAGGATCAAGCCAAAGCAGAACGGTTCGAACGGCAAGTCAAAGCTGCGGGCGATATCCAACAGCGAATGCTCCCACTACGTGCTCCAAAGCATGAGTTTTTGGAATTAGGCTGTGTCTATGATCCGACACTGCAGGTAGGTGGTGACTTCTACGATTTCATCGAGCTTTCTGATGGTGATCTGGGGGTCTGCATTGCCGACGTCGTGGGGAAAGGTCTGCCGGCCGCGTTGATGATGGCCTCGGTCCGCTCCGCACTCCGGGCTCACGCGTACCAGGACCACAGCGTAGGCGAGCTTGTCGAGACAGTCAACCGCCACATGTGTCGAGACACCCTGCCCAGCGAGTTCGCGACTCTGATGTACGGAGTCTTCTCTGCCGATGCCCGCTCGTTTACCTACAGCAACGCTGGACACACACCGCCATTGTTGCTTCGCGACAACGGGCTGACCGAGTTAACGAAGGGTGGTCTGGCGATCGGGGTCCGCCCGGACGAGACGTATGAACAGGAAAGCATCGCGCTGAAACCCGGCGACGTTTTGATCATGGTGACGGACGGGGTCACCGAAGCCATGAACTTCGACGGCTCCGCTTACGGTCGCGACCGACTGATCACCTCGATCCGAAAGCACCAATCACTCGACGCCCAACAACTCGCCCAGCAAATCCTTTGGGACGTCCGCCGCTTTGCTGGATTGGCGGAGCAGTCCGACGACATCACCGTCGTCGTCGCAAGACTGCGCTGACGCACGGGGTCGTGGGGCTCTTAAGGACGCTTCTCTGGTAGAGTCGGCCGCCTGCCTGCGCTCTTGATTATCGAGCACCGGTCCGCGGTCGCGTGGGTCGTACCGTACAGCGGAGGATCTGGCCCTGGTCGCGGGGGGTGATTTTGCCGTCGCGGCGCCAGGACTGGACCAGATTGAGGACGCAGCGAACCGTCTCACCATGATTTCTCCGATCGATCTTGCAGGACGCGATCAGCTCCGTCATGGTGCAGCCATTATCCAAGACTTGATCTGCCACGCCAGTGTCGCGGTCGCCAACCATGACGGTGTCGCCGAGGACAGTATTGGGGCACTCATCGTCGACATCAGTAACGCCATCGTCTTCGAAGTCACCGAGGCACGTAAAGAACTCCCACGTCTCAGCGTAAATGGGATCGCCTCCGAGAACGGTGATCGCCCCGCGCCTGCTGTCGTACGTCATGCTGTGCCCGAAGCGACGCGGCGCGCCGGTATCCTGCGAAAGCGTCCACGCTGCACCATCCCACTCCCAGACCTTGTTGGAATAGACATATGGCGACAACCATCCGCCATATAGGATCGTCACTGCGCGTCCTCGGTCGTAAACCATCCGATGAACCTGCCGCGCTTGTGGTCGAATCGACGGGCCACACGGCGCCCAACTCGAACCGTCCCATTCCCAGGTCTCTTCGTACATCCCGGAGTAACCCGCCCCACCAAACAGTACGACGACACCGCGCCGCTCGTCATAGGCCATGGCGTGGCGTTCCCGCGGACTTATCGGCCCGTCCGCACGGAGCTGCCACGACAGGCACTCCTGCCCAACGGCTGGATTCGTGATGATACGCAGCAAGAATAGCGACGGAACCAGAATCGCGATTGAGGGTCGGATCCGCATGGGCATGATTACGCCCTTTCACTCGACGCCTGACAGGTTCACTGACAGTCTCGGTCGGCAGATTATTGGTCGCCCCAGGTGTCCTCGCCAGTCCATTCGCTGTCGGGCGGAGTGTCCGGTGCGAGATGGTGGACCCTCCGCGGGCTCGAGCCACAACGATGGCCGGCGCGTTCGGTTGGCTTCGCGCTGTTCATGCTGTGGCGGCGCGGGGACGAAGACGCAAGCAGCAACGGCTCCATTGCGTTGACCGCAATCACCGCAACACCGATACCTTTGACACCGGCGGATCACCGAAGCCCCGGTCTTTTTGCGGAACCCCGGCAGACGTTCGGCCCGCCGAAGTCCACCGGTCCGCCTGCACCGTGCCGGCCGGGTTTGCCAACATCGAGTTACCGTGTAAGCTATGGTTATCC
>CAYOQG010000214.1:0-10583 GCA_964405925.1 uncultured Phycisphaeraceae bacterium
CGGTATAACGCCTCGGAGAATCGCCGCAGGGCTGAACCATACCGCGCAGCGCGAAACGACTCGTATCCAAGCTGCCGACAGACCGCGGCGAGTTGGCGGATTACGATCCGTCGCTGTGCGCCGCTCAGGTCGACAAACGTGCCGTCGATGGCCTTGAGAAGCCGGTATAGACCGACCGAGTTTTGATGTTTGTCGGTTCGGGCCAGACTTCCTTCCGTGTGATGATGAAGGCACAGCGACTCATCGACGAACCCCGCTCTGCATGACCTCACGACTTTCAGATAGAAGACCCACTCCTCGGCATACGCCTGATCCTCCGGGAATCGGATCGAGCGGCCGAGGACCTCCCTCCGGACCATTCCTACGATCGTCGGGATGAAGTAACCTCGGAGCAGCACGTTGAACAGGTCACCGGTACAGACGCACAAACCCGCGGCGACAGATTCGTGTGGGACTGCTCGGGCGAGTGGGGCAACCGTATCGAATATGCCTTCGTGCCGAACACCATCCAGGTCAATAAACGCATAATCGCTGTAGGCAAACCCGAGCTCCGGGCACAGGTCGAACAGGAGCAACTGACGCTCCAACTTGGTGGGCAGGAACTCGTCGTCGGAATCGAGAAAGGCGACGAAGCGTCCGCGACATGCGTCGATCCCTGTGTTTCGGGCAGCGCTGCTCCCGCGGTTGGGCTGCTGGATGAACAGAAAGCGATCGCCGAACCTTGCTGCATATCGTCCCGCTATGGTGTCAGTGCCATCCGTCGACCCGTCGTCGACCAGCACGATCTCCCAATCGTCAAACGTCTGAGCCACGATGGAATCAAGCGCCCGCGGAAGCAGTGCCTCCCGGTTGTACGTCGGAACGACCACGGAGACGGTTGGCTGACTCAAGCACTTCTCCCTTAGGCTACGGACATTTTCATCCGTGCATTCCATACGACACACGGGTCCCAACTCGAGACTCAGACCATAGCCGTGGCATGGTCATGGGCCCGCGTGAACACACTTTCCCACTGGCCGAGCACGTGTGACCATTCGTACGCTTCCTCCACCCAACACCGACCGGCTCGCCCCATGCGTGTTCGTCGCTCGTTGTCCCTGAGCAGACTGATAATGGCATCCGCCAGTGTCGAGGGAGACCTCGGAGGCACCAGCAAACCGGTCTCCTTATCGCGTACCGTACCGACCAATCCCCCGACGTTTGAAGCGACAACCGGAACGCACATCGCAGACGATTCCAATGCGGCTGCGCCAAAGCTCTCACAGAGTGATGGGATCGCCGTGACATCCCACATCGCCAGAAAACGCGGCACTCGATGATAGGGCTGAGCGGGAACCCAGTTGATCGCTGAGTCGACGTCGAGCCGGGCAGCCAGCTCTTTACACGCCTCCCGATGCGGGCCCTCGCCCACCAAGTCGAACTCGGTTTCGGGAAGACGGTTCAAGATAATCGGGATTGCCCGAACGAGGTACGAAGCCCCATAGACCTCGCGAAAACCCTTGAAGAATCCGACACGGCAAGTGCCCCGCGTCCGTCCACCCTGGTGTTTCTCGGGGTCGAACAACGCCAGGTCAACGCCAAGAGGTGCAATATGGACGTCATCGACGTTGATGCCCGCAAACTGTGCAATGGTCCGTGCAAACGTCGGGCCCCAGGCGGTGACCGCGTCTGCGCTTCGCAGCAACGCAACACGCGAGGCGAAAAGCTCGACGGATGGTGGCGTCTCCCCCGGTGGTGGAACGACATCCGAACCCCACGGTGATGCCACGACGCAACCGTGTTGCTTGATCTCCGGTGTCAATCCCCAGTCCCCAAGGAACTGTACATTGACGACGTCGAAACCCTGCAGAACCCTGCGGAGATATCGCGCAACCCTTCCACGCCAACCGCAGAGGTTCGTCAAACCGGGCCTTGGGACACTGAATCGCTCGACCGTCACGCCCGCAACCGCAACCGGCTTGTGGCATAGGATATGCACCGTGTGCCCTCGCCGGGCCAATCCCAGGGCCAGTCGCTGAACGTGGACCGATCGTGAATCACCCAACATGCAGATTCTCAACGGCCTTCTCCGCATGTGCTGGAACTGACTGCAGCGAGTACTGGTTCTGTGTTTGCGCCTCGACGGACGACGATATCGACGTCCATTCGTGATCCATCGCCAGACGACCCGTTGCCCGCCCCTCGTCATCGATCACCAGTGGGAATTGCAGTGGCGTATCGATCTTCGTCTCCCCGGTGTCCGAGTTCCAGACCCGCACGTTCCAGAAGTACTGCCCGCTTGAGAGAGGAATCCGCGGAAGCGCCAGGATGACCTTCAGCTCACCGACGCGACCGTCAAACATCAGTCCGTCGCGACCGGAGTTGAAGCTGAGGATGTTTTCCTCGGCTGCGGCGCGCATGTTCAGCTCGACGACCATGTGCCGAATCGGTCGACGGAGCTTGAGCGTAAGCTGGGCCTGAACTGGCTCCGTTGCCCTCTGCCAGACGACCTCCTCACCAGCTTCATTGAGGAATTTTAGTGACATAAGCTCGACATTGCCAGGCGACTCCGCGTTATCGCGTACAACATCTGTTCGCCGCTGGGTGTAGGTTCGCGACATAGCCTCGAGATAATGCCCCACCGCCTCACGCGACGACCCCTCAAAGACGGACAGCCCGCCATCCAGCACCAGGGCACGTTGACAGATGGACTGCATCTGATCGAGATTGTGGGTGACGAATACGAGGGTGGTGCCGCCTCGAACCAGCTCTCGCATGCGCTGAAGACAGCGAAGCCGAAACACGGCGTCGCCAACGGAGAGCACCTCGTCAACAAGGAGGACATCGGGGTCGACATGGGCGGCGATGCTGAACCCCAATCGGGCATACATGCCGGAGCTATAGCGCTTAACCGGCATGTCCATGAAGCCCTCGATCCCGGCAAAGGCGACGATCGCATCGAGCTTGCGTCGAATCTCACTCCGGCTCATACCGAGAATGGCGCCGTTCAAAAAGACGTTCTCTCTCCCGGTCAAGTCGCCATGGAAGCCGGCTCCGACCTCGATCAGGGCTGCGAGTCGACCCCCCACAGCGATTTCCCCGCGCTCGGGACGCAGGATTCCCGCCAACAGCTTGAGCGCCGTGCTCTTCCCGGCTCCGTTGGGTCCGATGATCCCGACCGCTTCTCCCGAATTGACCGTGAAGCTCACATCGCTAAGGGCCCAGAACGTCCGTCGCCTTCCTCGATGATGAACCTTTCTGGAAAGCACCCGGCTGATTCCAGACACCAACAGATCGCGCAGCGAGTCGTGCGTCTCGCCGAGACGAAATCGCTTGGAGACATGAGAGAAACGCACCACCGTGTCACTCATCAGATGTACTCCGCGAAGCGGTAGGAGGCACGCCGAAAGCAGAACCATCCGGTGACCAGCACGATCAGCGCGACAACGGTCGTGTACAAGAAGCTTAGAGTACAAGGCCATCGACCATGGATGATGCAGTCACGATAGGCTCCAAACAGCGGAACCAGGGGGTTGACCGCGATCAGCCGAGCAAGCCACGACCCGTCCTGCGGCACAGGAACCACCACCGCGGAGACAAACATCCACAACTGGATCACCACGCTGAAGACCTGACGAACGTCGCGGTAGAACAGATTCGCCATCGCCAAAAACATGCCGGTTCCAATGGTCAGCACGATCTGCACAACGATGACCAGTGGGATGAATAGCAATGTCGCGTGGGCAACGAATGTCCACTGCCCGGACCAGTGGAAATAGCCCATCAGCCCGATCAGCACGCTCATCGCGATGCAGAAGTCGACAAACGAGCTTGCCACGCAAGATAGGGGAAACACTTCCCGTGGGAAGTAGACCTTGGTCACCAGATTCCGATTGGCCACCAGCGACGTGACACAACTACCCAGACTGACGCTGAAAAACGTCCACGGAACCAAGCCCGTGTACGCGTAGAGTGCGTAGGGCATATCCACCCGAAGTACGGAGGTCGCATTGATCGCCCGCGTGAACACGAACGTGAACACCAGCATCATGGAGAGCGGCAATAGGATTGCCCAACCGATACCCAACACGGACTGCTTGTACCGGACGCGCAAATCCCGCCACGTCAAGCTCAGCAGGAGTTGCCGATAGCGAATCAGCTCAGCCAGCGCACGGGTTGCCGTCTGCGCATGCACAGCGAAAGCGATCTCCTCAGCGAAAGCGGAACAAACCTCGCTGATTTATCGGTCGGTCATGGTTCGAGGTTTGGCTGGCTCCGTTCAGGTCTGGGAGAGCGCCAAGCCGTCGAAGAAAGGAGGACCTCCAGCGTACACAGAGCGCGGGCATCGCGCCTCGAATCAGCCCACGCGAGGACCCATTTCAGCCCCCACCGCCCGGTTCGGTGCAGGCTAAAATTGCGTTTCACAGATTTGGCGACCATGCCCTCGGCGAGCCCGGCCCTTCCCACCGGCTTCTTCTGGTCCATGGGACAGGCAAGCCATTGCTGATAGTCGTACTTCTTACGAAACAGGGTGCCAGATCGGGCACCGCCTCGCCCTGATCCCTCGTCGTGTCGGGCTATTCCGCAATAGCTCCGCGCGGATCCACTGCCCGCAAAACCGGTCCGTTGTCCACAAAAAGGAAAAAGGGGAGAGGGTTGACGAGGTGGCAGCCAATCCCTTAACGTTTCATGCACCTAGCCCCCATCGTCTAGCGGCCTAGGATATCAGGTTCTCATCCTGGAGACAGGGGTTCGAGTCCCCTTGGGGGTGATGGCAGAACGCCCTATTTTTTTAGGGCTTTTTTCATACCCATTGCGGGTTGCCCAAAATGGTGCCCGAAATTATGCCGCGTTTCACCATGGCAAAACCCGGTCGCACCGTCACCGAAGTAATGACGCTTGATACCCTTGGTAGCTGGAGGGTGGATCAGTCGGCGGCAAAATCAAAGAGCGTCGGCTCGGGCTTGGCGGTTGCAGCGAAGTCACCGTTGCGACGAGTGAGGTCGATGGGGGTCCAGGTGGACTTGTCAAAGCGGAACGTACTCGCTTTGAGGTAGGTTTCCTCTCGTTCGAACGCCAGCCACCGCCTGCCCTCGCGCTCGGCTGCCTCACCTGTAGTGTTACTGCCAGCGAAGGGATCAAGGATGAGGTCACCTTTGTCAGTCAGATAGCGGATGAAGAACGTAGGGATTTGGGTAGGGAAACGAGCCGGGTGTGGCTTTATGCCCGATTCCTTGCAACGGCTCATATACGCGCCGTTGGCGTCGTTGTTGCCGAAGATCAGGACATTGGACGGTATCGCGCCGCCCTTGTCCGTGAACTTTTTCGTAATCACATGGCCTGATGGTCGGGGCTTTGCGCGGTACCCCTTTTTCAACAGGCGAAGCATATCAGGGCTGTACTCTGTCAAGACCTTTTGGTTATCAGCCTTCGGGTGCGGAGTCTTCGACAGCCACCAAATGCAGTTCACGGCGTCCTTGACTCTTATCTTCCGAACGGTGACCCACTCAGCGGGAGCAGGTAGCTTTGCCGGATTGTACCAATAGAACTCTTGGGCGAGATGAAACCCGATCCGCCTACATAGGGCGATAAGCAACTCAAAATGGTACAGAGACCGAGTTGGCTTCCTTGGCGTCCACGCGCCGCCGATGTCAACCACGAGGCTGCCATCATCCGTCAAAATGCGGTGAAAGTGCTCAGCAAAGCCAAGGAACCACTCGACGTAATCGCCCTGATCAACGTTTCCGTATTCTTTTTTGAAATGAAGCGCGTAAGGGGGCGACGTCATTATCAGATTGACTGATGACTCCCGCAGGCCGGTCAGCAACTCGGCTGAATCGCCAAGGTATGCAGCCCCCTCTTTGGTCTTAAAGTACGGAGCTGCCTGGATCGGTTTCGGAACCCTCCTGCGCCCCATTGCCTACATCCTTGCTGAGTGCATCGTCAAACGCCTTGAGCGGGTCAGTATGCCAATACCCGGCCCACTCCATCGGGACACGCTGCATGCTGCTAAGGAAGTCGGGCATACTCGCACGCCGCTCAAGTCGCTTGGTCGCAATGAAGTAGTAATCCCACTCGCCCGTTTGGTTAAACAGGGCAACTCCAAGAACGTCGAATTCGTCCGTCTTGTACCCCCGAGTTGGGGTGCCGTCCATACTGTTTCGAGTCTTCTGCAACTCCACTTTGTAGGACGGAGGGCGTTTGTAGACTTCGTTGCGGACGTTCTTGCATTCCACCACAATCTTGTGCCCTTTGTACTGGACAATGAAATCGGGTTTCCCGTCAACATCTTGCCACTCGTGGCCCTCTATTGCGCCCGCCTCTTTCAGCTCAGCAAGCTTGCGATCCATGAACAGCTCGGCAAGCTTGCCCCTCACGTCCACTTGGGCTCGGAATCCATGTTGGATTGCCGTGAGTATGTCCGACGCGGACGCATTCATCAGGTCTTCAAGCGGATGCTGCGGCATACCGCCCAAAGTACCGCCTGCGGTTCATGTTGGCCACTGGCCTACCACGTTCACGCCCTACGGCGAAGACCCAGAAGAAGCCTTTCCGGCGGCCACAACCACCCATACCATACAACAACCTAATACAAAGGGGAAGAGGCGTGACCTTTACCCTGACCTATTGCATGACAAAGACCGATAACTAATCCGATATGAGGCTCAAAACGCCGATTTTGACGTAAACTACGCTTTCAAGACCGTCGCCTTCAGCCGCTCGGCGACGTCATTGGGATCGCATCATCCTGCCAGAGAACGCTTCGTTGCTCTTCACGTCTCAAAAGAGCCAGACCTTCCGTTAGGGGGGCACTCGGTTGCTCTTGTGGTTGGGCCGTCTGGTTTCGCGAAACAACCAAGAGCAGAGCAACCTCGAAGAGCATATAGCCCACAATAAGCATGACCAGCGTCAGAGAACCCACATCCTCACGGCCAAACAGGCTGGCGATGAGTTCCGCTGGACGCCAGGCAAGAAACCCCACAAGCCCAAACCGCCCCGCATTCAACAATCCGTCTGGCAGCACCATCGCGCACCTCGCGTACTTTCTTGCTCCTGCGAAGTTGCGGGCCATGTGCGTGCAACGTAAACACTGCTCTGAGATTCATTGGCCAGCAACTCCCTAAACCCGTCTGTCAGCATCAAAAAAGCGAATTCCGACGTTTTCCGGCATCGTTACCAGAAACGCCGATGACGGGACTTAAGGAGCCATCGCAGACGCGAGGGGGTTATCTCTCGACACGTCGAGAGGAGTTGTTGAGGCTGGGTCGCTCTAGCGTAAAGAGGATTGACTCGCAACAGATACCTGGCTTTTTCCCGTGCGCTGGTAAGCACCTCCCTTCCTGTGGGGCCATCTAACGGCATGTAAGCCGAAGCCGACACGGGTTCGGCACCGACTATTGACAATGACTCTGACTCATCTTCCCAGATTTCTAGGACAAATCTTTTGCTTGGAAACAGGGTCATGACTAATGCACCTGCAAACAGTCGATCAACCGCATCTCACAGTCTAGCGTAGAGGAAGCGACCCCGCAATGAGTGCCTGATATTTATAGCGATACTTATTTGCTACAAACGCTGATTTTTGGGAGAAAAAACCATTCAGACAGGGGTTCGAGTCCCCTTGGGGGTGGTTTTTGGAGGGTGTCATGCCCTTCGCTTCCAAGCACGTCCACGCGCTCACAAGCGTCGTAAGTACCTGTCTTTACCGAACGTTGCGCACCGTCACTGTCATATGGTTGGCGTGCATCGCGTTGTGTGGCGTTGAGTGGATCGGCGCCGTTTCGCGCCAAGCAGGGCGCCAAGACTTTTTCCGTCCCTGTGGCCCGTAATTCGTGCAGGTCCGGGTCGGATAGATCGGGTAGTCGTTCGACGGCTTCGTGCTGCGATCCTCGCATCGTGCAAGCGTACACGTCGGCAGTCATCGCAATCGTGGAATGCCGCATAAGGTCCTTGGCGGTCCGCACGTCAACACCGGAGCGGAGTAGCAAGCTGGCGAACGTGGTACGCAAGGCGTGAAAGTCCACCACGCGGTCGGCGTCGTCGCGGTAGTCGATGTTTGCGGCTTTCAAGTCCGCGCGCAGCATGATGACGACTTTCTCAGGCCGCGGCATCTTGAACACTTCCGCGGTGGGCAGCTTCGTGCCGAGAAACACGGACAGCTCCCGCGCGGTGTCCAGTCTCAGCGGTAGCGTAGCTGCCTTGCGGTTTTTCGTGGCGGATGCCGGCAGCGAGACGACCGGCTCGGTGCCACTCAGCTCGAAGCTCGCCCTCGTCAGACTCCGCAGCTCGTTCGACCCTAGCCCGGTCTCGACAGCGAGCGGATACAGCCAGTAACGCTGTTCACCGGTCATACCGTCCCGCTCAGGGCCGTTGCGGGCCGCTGAGAGCAACGCACACAGCTCGGTAGGTTCCAGAGCCCGCCGTACGTGCTCGCGGTTTGCCTGCGCGTTCAGAGCCGACAGGTGTGCGAGCGGATTTTCTGATAGACGTCGGTCCTGCACGAGCCAATTCGCAAAACCCTTCACCGCAGCCAGGTAGTGATTAGACGTCTTGACGCTCAGCCCTTTGTCACGTCAACCAGCCGGGTAACGCGATACCGGAGCTGCGCTCAGGTCGGACACGAACGTTAAACCAGTTGCGTCAATCACCGTGCGTACCCGGTTGACCGTCTTTTGCACGTACTCAGGCGTCGCGCCCGAGTTGCGCAGGGATTGTTCATAATCATCCGGGTGGTTGCGTATCGGCTTCGATGACGTCACGGCTTTATGAGAAGGCGCCTCCGGACCGGTACGACCTACTCGCACGGGTCGATCGCTGGTGGTCCCGGCAGCGGTGCTTGCTGGTTGCGGAAGGCGTCGACACAGTAGCTGATATCCACGAAGTCGATCTTCTGATCCGGCAGTGGTTGCTCGGCGCTGGAGTTGACGATGTCCGCTCTTGCCTTTCGCGGGGCCCCCTCGGTGTTCTTGAATTTATCCACCAGCGATGCGATATCGTTGAAGTCAACAACGCCCTGCGGCGGGGACGGCGGAGCCGGCACAAGGTCGTTGCCCACGATATCCCCTGTTCCGCTTGAACCGATGGGCAACGCATACGAATAGTGCCTCGGATCTGCTATGTCACAGCCTTCCGCGATAGCACGGACTTGATAGCTCCCATCAGGAACGATGCCCGCATCGTAAACGTCGACCCTTCCAAGAGCGCTCCAGTCAGTGTAGTAGGGATCGCAACCAAGGCGCGCGGCAAGATGATTGGGCAATGGAAGGCTGTCCGTGGAGCCTGAAAGCTCGGTGACCGCGACAGGCGCCTGGACCCACGCCGTACGGCCGGTCGCATACGCGTATCCCTGCAGTGCCACGAATGTGACCTGGACCGCCTGCACCTGACCTGCGTCGGCAATCGAGAATGACAGATACCGGCTCTTGGCCACCGGCGGGGACTCGTTCAACGGTCTCTCTTCCAATAAGCAGCATTCGTCGGGTCGGCCGTTCTCGTCGCTGTCGACGGAGCCTCCGCAACCGGGCACGTCGCAGGCACCATCTCCGCCCAGGCAGTCTATATCGCATATGTCGGAAATACCATTACCGTTGCAGTCACCGGAGAGCAGGGCATCCAGCTTGGAGACGAAGAGATCTCCGCCGAATGGATTCGTACTCCCACCGTTGTACGACTCATCATAGGCTCCCGGTGTCGTGGGAAACCTCGCAGAATCCGTTGCACCCCCGACATAAACATTGCCTTCACTGTCCAGAGCCAACGCAGACAGGTAGTCACCGCCCTCTGTCCCGAGATAAGTGGACGCCGAGAGAGTTGAAAGATCGCTGTCGAATCTGGCCACATACCCATCTCCACCCCGCGTCCCATCATAGAACACGGCGCCACCGCCGAACATGGACTGGAATGATCCACCGGTCGTTGGAAAATCCTCCGAAGTCGTAATGCCTGCCACGAAAACGCGGCCCAGCGAATCCACCTCGACGCGCCACCCATGCTCCCACCCCGTACCCCCGAGGTATGTGCCCGCCAACAGCGTTGTAAGCTCATCATCGATCTTGACCACGTAGATGTCATCACCCAGCGGATGGCCGCCGATGCCCGTGTAGGTTCGGCGGTAAGCGCCCGGCGTGGTCGGAAAGTCGGTGGAGGTCGTGAGCCCGGTAACATAAATGTTGCCGCCGTCGTCCAACGTCATCCCGGCCCCGACATCGAGACTGCTTCCGCCAACGAACGTAGACGCATGAAGCACCGAAAGGTCACTGCTCAGGTACGAGACTAAAATGCAGGTGCTGCCGGGGTGGGTAGTATTAAATGCACCCGGCGTCGTAGGGAAATCGTCAGAAACCGTGCTTCCAGCCACGTAGATGCGCCCATCTGGCGCAGGAGCAACGATCCCATGGTCTTCCAGACTGCTTCCTCCAAGAAACGTCGAAGCTGAAAGCGTGGACAAGTCACTCGTGAACTTGGCTATGTAGATGTCCCCACCGTAGGCCCAAGGCCCGTTACCATGGTGTGTGTCCTGATACGCCGAAGGAGTGGTCGGAAACGTTGGCGATCTCGTGTATCCAGCCACGTAGACGTTCCCGGTTCCGTCCACGGCCACGGAG
>CAYOQG010000215.1:0-1472 GCA_964405925.1 uncultured Phycisphaeraceae bacterium
ATCGGGTCGCGTCTTCTTACTGGGTGCGCCGGGCGTGGGTCTACATTCCGCACACAATGTCTGGGTCGGCCTACTTCATTGTCCTGCCCGACTATGACGGCGGAGGGGACGGCACCACTTGGGCGGTGAGCCTGGAGATGGGCCCCGACCTTGGCGTGATCTTCAGCTACGAAACCGGGGATGCCCTACCCGTCATCATGGACACCTGGGTCGAGATTCGCCTCGAAATCAACTTCGAGCAAGACTCTGTGGCGGTCTTCTACGACGACGTTTTGCTCACCACACACCCGTGGAGCATCAACGGGGGGTCGATGAACCTGGGGGCGATCGATCTGTTTAGCCCCTTCTCAAGTGGATTCTACTACGATGACCTGTCGTTGTCCGTTCCGCTCACCACAGACTGCAACGCCAACGGCGTCCCCGACGTATGCGACCTCGCCGATGAAACAAGTACAGACTGCACGAACAACGGCGTCCCCGACGAATGCGAGAGCATAAGCGGAGGCGATTTCGACGCCGATGGCATCGTAAGTCTCCTTGACTGGGTAGCGTATGCGGAGTGCATGGGCGGACCGGAACTACTGCCGAGCCCACCGTTGGCGCAGTGCATCCAGACTTGCCTCGACGCTTTTGATTTGGACGCCGACGGTGACGTGGATCTCACAGACGCAGCCTTGTTTGAGCTGCTGCTTACGGGACCCTAGGTCGGAATCGGCGGGCGCGTGCGAGGAACGCCAAGAGCCTGTCCCGACGTGTTGGGACGCGTCCGCGCGCCTTCATGGGTATCCTGGTTTGCCTCACGCACAAGCGGAGTGGAGGTTGGCAGTTCATCGCAACACTGCATGTTTACACCCGCCAGATGCGGGTAGTGGAGCGCGGTCATGTGCCCGGCGGCAGGTACTGATCTAGGCGATTGGGGCGTGGCACACCGCTTCCCGTCGACATGCCGCCTTTTTGAATTCAAACGGAGCGTGGCATGAGGAGCAAAGTCCAGGTCATCGACGCGACGGCAGAGAATATCTGTCAGTTCGGTTTTTGCGGCTACAAGAACATCAAACAGGAGGGATATCGGCGAAAGACAGACTGGCTCAAGAAGCGGTTTGCCGAAGGAATGCGATTTAAGATTCTGCACTCACGCGCTGATGGTCCTGTTGGTTTCATTGAGTATATTCCAGGCGAGTTTGCATGGAGGCCCGTCGAAGCGCCCGGATACTTGGTGATACACTGCATCATGATACACCGCAGGGAATACAAGGGAAAAGGCTATGGATCGCTTCTCGTGAAGCACTGCGTTCAGGATGCGCGACGATCGAAGTCACACGGGGTTGCAGTTGTCACAAGCAAGGACACGTGGATGGCAGGGAGCGGACTCTTCCTCCGGAACGGCTTCGAAGTCGCTGCCGCGGCGCCGCCGTCCTATGAGCTTCTTGTCAAGCAGCTAAGAGCGGCACCGTCTCCCAAGTTCAAGGGTG
>CAYOQG010000215.1:1482-10573 GCA_964405925.1 uncultured Phycisphaeraceae bacterium
GGTGCCTTGGGTGAGAAGTTGCGCGGATATGGCCCCGGGCTTGTCATCATTCGATCGGACCAGTGTCCGTGCATTGCCAAATTCACGAAAGAGATCCTGGAAACGTGTAATGACCTCGACTTACGTGCGAGAGTAGTGGAGCTCAAGGATCATCGGCAGGCACAGGACGTTCCATCGGCGTACGGCGTGTTCAACATTGTCCACGACGGGAAGCTGGTCGCCGAGCATCCTGTCAGCAAGGCGCGATTCCGCAATATCATGAGGGCCATTCATCGTTGACCGCTTTGCCTCGGGCCTCGACGGTTACGACCGTATTTCATGAACTCCACGAGTATCTGAGCCGCGCATTCACGACGTTGTGCGTAAAGCGTGGTTTGACCGAGGACATAGCGTGCGACGGGGGTGTTGCCGTGAAGAAGCGTTAGACGTTGCGTGATCTGCGCAGAAAATCGAATACCGATCAGCGTAACCGCGGCGTCTCCCCCAAAGAAACAGGCTGTTCCGTTGGGGCATCGCAACACGGACGTCAAAGAAGCTCACTACGAGGCGATTCTACCGGGGTGTGACCGAGCCCTTGTCGACGCACTTCCAGCTTTTGGGATGACGGCGTGATGGTTGAGCCGTCGCGCAACACGCCCCTCGGTTGGTCCTTACGGCCGGCGCGACAGTTGGGCATGTCATGGCCGCGAGTCGTAAACGTCCACACGCTAAGCACTTGTCAGCATTCAACAAACGGAGCGGGAGGGATTCGAACCCTCGGTGCGGTAACCCGCACACCGCATTTCCAGTGCGGTCCCTTAAGCCGCTCGGACACCGCTCCAAAACACAAGCGGATCGGGAAGCGCAGGGGGAATCGCTTGCCCCCGCGTCCGCCTATTCGCCATCAATCTTCGGTTGACCGGGCAGACCGGTCAACCCCACGTACGCCCGACAGGACCGCTCCGGGGAGGGACCGAGGACTTCCGCAGCACCGGAGGCGGGTCAGACAGGTTGTCACATGGCAGGTCGGATTGGATGAGGTCGAACGAGCCGAGAACGAAGACATTTCCTGGAAGTACGATTCGGTTGATTACCATGCTTCCCACTCCTGCCAAGAATCGTCGGGCAATGCCGTGCAAGGACCCTGAAGTAGTGCGCCATCGTGGTGACGGACGACGGCGGCGCTTACCGAAGGACCATGCATACCGAGTGTCGAATCGTGAGCTAGGACGCCGAAGGTCGATGACCAGATTACGACGCTTGTGCGTGTCAAAATGAGCAATGCGTGCGGCTTTCGAGGGTAGCGGCGGGCACTGCGTCGGTGGAGCGCCAGCGTGGTGTGTGCAAGAAGCGCGCAAAACCCGTGCAAAAGGAAGAATACCCGCTAGCCGGGGAGGGCGAGGCTCGTTGCCTCGTCTGGTGCTCCCACCCTGCGCGAAGCTCGATTCGGCCCTTTCAAGTGCCGATAACATCGGCACGGGTACACCAGCAATGCGTGACTGGGGGGATTCTCCGTCCCCCGGGAACCTGGGTTGTCCGGATGAGCGTGGTGCATCGGGTGTCTGGGTGTCGCCGGGTTGATCGCATGGTCCAGATGCACGCGCTTGGTTGGCAGGAATCAGGCTGACGATTGGGGTTGAGCAGGAAAGATAAGCGATGTCGCTGAGCACCCTGAAGTGTCCTGGCATTGGCATCACAGGGGAAGTGCCAGCAGATCCAGCTTGCCCACACGCCGCGCAAAACACTGTCCGATGTCAAGCACAACGCCTCGATCGCAGACCGCTCGTTGGGCTGGGTCTTGTCCTGGTCTTGGCAGTGGGTATTCGGTTCCACGGTTTGGATCGCGAAGGGCTTTGGGGCGACGAGTACATTCAGGTGATCACCTACGAGCTTCCGCCTCATTACCTGGTGTTGGAGGCCGTCGGTCACCACGGCCTGGGCCCGTTGGATTTTCTGGTTGGCTGGGTAATCCATCGGATTCATCCGTCGGTTTGGGCTTACCGGATGCCGGCGGCGGTCTGGGGTGTCGTCGGGGTGGCGGCTTGCTTCTTTCTTGTCAAACGGTTGGCATCATGGCGGGAGGGCCTGATCGCCGCGGGTTTGCTGTGCTCTTGTCGCATGCATCTCGTCCTTTCGCAGGAGGCCAGGCCCTACAGTATGGCGTTGGCATTCTTGCTGATCCTGCTGATTCTTCTGTTGCGGGCCATGGAAGAGCCCACCTGGAGGCGGATCCTGCTGTATGGAATCATGTGCTATCTCTGCCCGCTCACGCGTTCATTCACCCCGATGGTCTTCCAGGCTGCCCTCGGTATTGTTTTCGGAGTGGCATTGCTTTTCTCGTGGCGTGCGGATCGGTCAGGCGTTTCCGAGCAAACGAGAGCCCTGAAACGCCTGTGGGTGGCCACCGTCGTCGCCGGTATGGCGACGATGCCGATGTTGGCCTATTCACTGTATTCTCCGACGACTCGTGTTTACACCGTTCTGCCCAGCGACTTTAAGCAGAATGCGTGGGGGGGGAGCCACGCGCTTGTCGCCAAACTGATTCAAAATGTCGGTGTTGTTTGGGAGACACTGCTGGCGAACTTTGGGCCGTGGGTTGTGGTGCTGGCGGTCGCCGGCATTCTGTTGACGATGCGACGATGGCGATCGCTCTCACTCGGCGGGCGGTGCGTTTTTGCGGTGATGCTTCTTGTCGGTCCAATCTTTCTTATCGTATTTTCATCGGTGGTGTACGTTCGGGCGCTGGTCGACCGGTACAATTTCTACCTGATGCCGATCGCAGCGGCGTTCGCGGCTCTCGCGGTTGTCGCCTTGATTCACTGGATGGCGCATGTTGCCCGCGAGCAGAGAGTCCTGCGGTGGGCAAGCGTCAGTGTCCTCCTTGCGACAGTTTTCGCGTATCCCACGGTGGTGAGTGCGGAGGAGGCACAGTGTTACCGCAACCGCGACTGGCGTGGTGCAGCCGCATTCCTCAAGGACGTCGTCACCCCCGACGACGTGGTGGCAGTGCTGACCGAACGTGTGTTTGGGGCGTCGCAACGGCCGTTTCGCGGGAAGCACGATTGGCCAAAGGAGGATCGTCCGCTGGCCGAGGCGATGTGGACGCTGGCGACCTCCGAGAGCCACTTCAACCGTCTGATCAAGCAAACGGGTCGCTGCTATCTCGTGCTCGACTATCCCGTTGAGCCGCAGGCAAGAGACACCTATCTGTCATGGGGGCTCCAGACCGCGCCACCGGGTTTCCAATTGGCGAAGTTCCGTGGGCTTGATATCCTGATACGTGATCAATGGGACGGCTCGCTGATGGCCGAACTGCTCGCCGGATGCGATGAACTGCTGAAGATCCCCCGCCTGCACCCATCGACGAATGCCATCGTATTCGTGCTCAAGGCACGTCTGCTACAGCACCTCGGAAGGATGGATGAAGCGGCGGAGTGTTACCAGGACGCTTGCGCCCTGGTTCCCGCCGATCAGATGGACCTGTTCAAGCACAGCACAGCCGCGTGGTCGGACGCGCTCGGTGAGTGCGACCGAAATACACCCCAGTGATGTATTCGCTTCTGTGCCTCCGGGAAATCGGTTTCGATCAACGCGGTCGACACGTTTTCAGAGCCCGAGGCAGGAGCGACGCGCGCAAGGTCGCACATCGCCTTGCCATTTTGACGATTCGGGAACGATTTCACGCATAGGGGTCACCGGACCTCAGATTCGCTGCCCTATGACTAAGAGGGATTGCCCGAAGAGTCGACGCGTAAGCGGATCGATCAAGCGGGTCAACGGCAGCATATACCGATCAAAGAACCGGACTTGCCTCGAGATGCTTGCTGCCGAAAGGCTTCGTTGCTTGATCACGCGGCCGTTGAACCACCAACCGAACATACAGAGCGCGTTTTGGTACCGTACGCGAACGACGCGAAATCCTGTCTTGTTCAATTTCGCCACCAAGTCGCGCTTCCGGTAGCGTCGGTAGTGCCCCCCAAGCTCGTCGATGGTCCCGTAGAGAAACGGCATGGCCGGCACGTACAGGATCAGCTTGCCATCAGGACGAAGGACGCGTGCGAGCTGGCGAAGTGCCTCCACGTCGTCGCGGACATGTTCAAGCACGTGCAAGCACACGGCTGTATCACAAGGTCGCTCGCGCAGTTCGGCAAAGTCGTGGGGCTTTGCAAGATCGAGCTTGAGGCACTCGAGATTCGGATCTTCGAGCCGCTGACGGAGTCCTTCCAGGCAACGCTTGTCTACATCGGTCGCCACAACGGGGCCGTGCTGAAGGAGTTTCGGGGTGTAGATCCCCGACCCCGTGCCCAGCTCCAGGATCCGACCGCTCACAAACTTGCTGAAGCTCGAGTAGACCCACTCGTGGTAGCGATGCGCCGTGGCGAACGCATCGTTCATGCAGTCCAGTCCCACCGGTCGACCGACGTTGCAGAGATCCAAACCGAGGGTGGCTTCCATGTTGAAACTTCACTCGGACAATAACTTGCAGGGCATCCTGTCTGTTGATACGCCGCCGCTGCGGCATGATTGCGCACAGCCAGGGCGCAACATGGTAACTATCGGTCCTGCGGCCAAGAGGCTTTAGGGGCAGCGGGGGTACGCAGACGGTGGCAGCAGTCTGTTGGATTCGACCTCGAGTGGACGTTCAAAGCACGCGGCGAGTAGGCCGAAGACGCTACAGTGGGTCTTGCCCAAGTCGCAGGACCCTGATCTTGTCGAGCCTCTGTACCACCTGAGGTGCTGTACAATCGGCGTATCCGTGTCGGGGTAAGCGGCGGACGCCCGGCGTGAGGCATGGTCCCTTGCCTTCGCTACAAGGGGTGTTCGCACCGGAAGCAGCAGCGGATGGGAAAAAGCCGCGAAGGCGCAAAACGCTCGCCGGTGATCTGCCAGTAGCGGCCCAGCAGCTCGCGCATTTCCGAAAGGCTCCAAATGTGGAGGTGGTATTGATCACCCCCCCAGGAGATACGGCGCAACGGTGGTAGGAAAGTAAGGCCACTGTGTCGGATCAGAGTCTTCAGTCGGTTGACCAAGTGGTCGTTCGGGAAGGTAACCACTGCCCGTCCACCTGGTTTCAGGAGGCGATGGATCTCTTCGAGGATGCCCACAGGGTCGACTGCATGTTCCAGTACCTCACTGCAGATGATCTTGTCGAACCCTCGAGCAGGTAAGGCCAGGCCCTTAAGTTCACCCTTGAGCAATCGTGCGCGGTACCCCTCGAGATTACGCTGCGCCTTACGCAACATTTCGCCTGACACGTCGACGCCGGTCAGTTCTGACTCCGGGAAAAGCCGGAGTACGTGTCCCCCTCCACAGCCGACCTCGAGTATGTGATCAGCGGGAGTAGACGCAACCATTCTGCGGATGCACGTTAATCTTCGCTGTTCGATCGCGCGAATGAGAAAGCCGGAGTGATGGTAATACTCGTCGATGTCGTGCTCGCGTGCGAACTGGTCGTTCCAACGTTCAACGTCATCGATGACAATGGATGGACTTTGCACTAGCTTTCGCTCCCAGTTGTGCCAGCAAGCGTCGTGGACGGGGGCCAATTGCACGGCGTGGGCGCCACCTGACGGCTTGTTGGGATCAAGGTCTCGATGCGGTACTTCAGAAGTTCCCAGAGCGTGCGAAGACAGACACCTATGGGGTATTTGCTCAAGAAGGAATTACCACCATGGCGCTCGTCGAAATAGGTATCGACTTCGACGACCATATAGCCCCGGATTTTGGCGGCCACCCCGATAAAGCACTGGAAGTACCGGTAATCAAACCGGTGGGTGAGGATACGCTCCAAAGCCTCACGACTTGCCAGGATAAAGCCAGATTTGTTATCCCGCAGATGCATGCGGAACGTGAAGTTGAGTAGATAGTTCAAGCCTCGACTGAATATGAGACAGCGGCGCGGGCAGTGGACGGAGTGTCGGACAGCCTGCGCTATGTCGCATTGCTCTTGCGTGCACTTGACATACAGTCGGGCGATGTCCTCGGGGCGGTTCTGCAGGTCGGCATCGATCAGGCAGACAAGGTGGCCGCGGGCCGATCCAATGCCCGTGCGCCATGCACTTTCCATTCCTTGGTTGGACGTGTGCTTGACGCCTCTCACACGACGGTCGCGACGACAGCAGTCTATGATTCTCTGCCAAGTGTCATCTGTACTGCCGTCATCGACAAGGATGAGTTCTGCAGAGATGTCTGCGCTGTCAAATGTAGTGATGGTCCGACTGACGAGTGCGTCTATATTCTCCTCTTCATTGAGACAGGGGGCAATGACAGAGAGATCAGGCAGTTGTGACAGGTTGTGGTGCATTGAAGTCATAGGGAACTGCATGTGGTGTCGTATATGGGTGTGGGCTCCAGTCGCCTCTCTTGCGGACGAGTCACCAATATGGATTGCCGGTCGCGAACTGCCTCCGCGACAGTCTCAGTTCGCTCAAATGCGAGCAAGGCTTTCATACACTCGGCTGTCATCAGTGTGTTCCAGTATCGGCGATCGAAGCTGTGTCTACCCTGGAGCCACAGGTTGACAGGAGTGGGAAGTCCGTGCTTAGTCGGCCTCTCGAGAGTCAATGATCCTGCTGGTAAGAGCTTTTTGGCAGCCTGGCTGACGATCCACTTTCCGGTTCCATCACGATATCGCAGTGAGTCGTCCAGAGAGAAAGCGAACTCGACAAGCCGGTGGTCGAGGTACGGACAACGGTTCTCGACAGAGTGGGCCATGCACATGCGATCCGCCATCTGCAGGAGAGGCTGGAGGAATATGCGACTCTCCACGTAGCAGATGTTCTCGAGCAGTGACTTGCGATCGCTCCAATGGTTGGTGAGAAACATTTTCATCAATGCCGCGCTGCTGAGCCCCGATCGAGATGCCATCCGGCAGAACCGGTCCAGATCGGTCCCGTTGTAGCGCTCGAGCATGGAGGCGTATTGAAGATGCCGAGTCTCGGTTGTACCTTGGGAATCGCTCATCAACAGCTCATTGCGAACATACCCTCCAAAGAGCTCGTCGGCGCCTTCACCGGATAGAACAACCTTGTACCCACCATCGTGGCACGCCCGGGCAAGCCGATACAGAGGAAAAACACTGAAGGACCCAGTGGGCAGTTCCAGGTGGTAGGCCATGGAGGGTAGGTCATGCAGGAACTCCGCACGTGTGGGGCGGACCATGTCAAGACACAGGCCCAACCGTTTGGCGAGATCGGAGGCATAACGTTCTTCGTTGATCGTGTGGGCGAACTCGGCAAACTGGCAAGTGAACGCCTCTCTGACGTCAGACAGTGTGGCGATCAGGGCAGAGTCAAGACCACCGGAGAGAAAGAGGGTCACAGGAACGTCCGCCCGCATCCGCAGCCTGACCGCATCCTCCAAGAGTTCGATGAAGCCGCTGATGGCTTGGTCGTCGCTACTGATTCTGTGGTTGACCTGGTGCTCGATATCCCAGTATGAGCTTGTGTGACATGTTCCTCGGTCCAGGTCGTATATCAAGTAGTTGGCGGGAGGGAGCGAGAAGATGTCGCGATAGAGTGTGTACTCGTTCGGGCAGAACTCGAGAAGATCGAACACATCCTGCGATACAAACTCGAGATGGGAGAACGCCTTGATCTCGGAGGCAAACGCGAACGTTCCGGGCCCATACCGATAGAAAAGTGGTTTCTCTCCCAATCGATCCCGGGCGCAGAAGAACCGCTGCCCGTCCCAGATGGCCAGGGCGAACATGCCGTTGAAACGGCTGAGACATTCCGGACCCCACTGGAGGTAGGCCGCTAATGCCACCTCCGTGTCTGTTTTCGTTGCGAAGCGCCATCCGAGTTCCACCAATTCTGCCCGAAGTTCAATGTAATTGTAAATCTCCCCGTTGAACACGATGGTGTTTGTGCCGATGCGTACGGGCAAGTTGATGTCATGTCGGTCAACGACATTCAGGCGAGTCTGTCCCAGTCTGACGGTGCCGTGCTCAGGCACTTCTTCGGTGACCAGGCAGGTTTGGTCGGGCCCGCGGTGCCGCAACCGTTGGATGCTTTGCTCACCGAAATCCGAGTTCATGCCACCGAGGATACCGCACACGGTCAGACCTTTCTCGCTCGGCAGCTCATCCCTGCCTCTTGCACGTCCCAGGCTTCGATTTGCCATCCGTCGGCGAACCACGCACGGAACTCGTCGGGCTCGAAACGGTGACACAACTCGGGATGGTACCAGTCAAAGTTGATGATGTTGTTGGTGAAAAAGTCGAACTCGTCATTCCAAAAGCACTTCATGATGTTCCAATGGAAGAAGCGCTGTAGATCCACACTCCCCTTCTTGATTCCCAGGATGGAAATGTCCTCCTTGATGTCGATGGTAAGGTGCAGATCGGCGAGTGTTTGCCCTAAGCGGGTGATGCCCGTGCACATCTCGAGCGCTTCCTCGGAGGGAAGCTCGCGAATCCGTTGTCGGACATAGTCGTCGGCGAACTCGCGAATGACAGCCTTCTTTCGGTACACATAGCAGCAAATGTGACCACCGGTCCTGAGCTTGCGACCAAGGTTCTCGAACGAAGCCCGGGGGCTGACGGTGTGGTGGATTACCTGATCGCAGTTGATAAAGTCGAAGAAGCCGTCGGAAAACGGAAGACGGTTCAGATCAGCGTGCAGAAAGCAGACCCGAGGGTGATCCACGTCGCGTCGTGCGGTCTCTAACGCTTCCCGGGCTAGATCAACGGCGAAGACCGTCGCGTCGGAATGCTCGGCGAAGTTGGCGGCATCACGGCCTGAGCCCGTGCCAGCGTCGAGGACAAACCTGGCATCAGACAGAAACTCGTCCAGCTCCGGCAGATCGAAGAAGCCATACCGCTCCAAAAACCAGCTGGTGTAGAACCTGGCTGTCCGCTTGCGATATTCCTTATGAGCGGACCATTTCTGAGCAAAGGACCTGACCGTCTGGGATTCAGCCTGTTCGGCAAAGACAAAGCTCGCGAGCCCCTGGCGAATCGGGTACATGGCCCGCTCTGTTATCAATCGTCCCTCAAGCACGGAATCCCCGGAGAGCTTGTCCGCTTCCAGACGAAGCGGCATGAGCGTCTCCGGGCAGACCAGGTGTTTGGCGAACGACGCCTTCATTCGGGAATCCCGCGGCCATACCG
>CAYOQG010000216.1:0-10561 GCA_964405925.1 uncultured Phycisphaeraceae bacterium
ACGGCCCGCAGAGGACTTGCACCTCCAACACGCATCACATGCCTGGCAAACAAAGCAGCCCGCCCGGCTCGCGCCGGACGGGCTCATGTTGTGTATGCCGTAAGCAGTACCGTCTACTACGTTACGACAAACCTCCATAAGTTAGATTCCAACGGATCACCTCCTTCCTTCAACGGGACCTTCCCATCCACTCAGCCTGAGCCGAGCCAGATCGGTTTGACCCCCCCGCAGGTCGTCACCCGCAGGCCCATCGCGCATCAAACGAATCTTGGACCCGTTGGATGCTCGGCGAGGAGGTGGCACCTGACGTAACGCGCCCAATTCCGCGCCAGAGGTAAGCACCCCTGTCCCCGCATCACCATTATAGGCAAACCGGCATCTGAAATTCCAGGCCGAATTAGCGAGCCGCTAGCATCTCGCGCCGCGGTTCGGAGCGCCCCGACTGGACCCGCCGCGGACCCCGAGCAGCGACCCACCGTGCGTGGGCCGTTGGCCCACGGCGCCTGTCGTGCGTGCCCGCCGCCAGCTCTGCCCGGGCAACGCAACGCCTGAGTTCGGGGGAACGCTGAGGCACCCTGACGGCTCGCCCTGCGACATGCGTGCATCGTCAACGGGCAAGTGCCTCTTACTCGCGTCAGATATGCCGCAGCCTCCTTCGCGACATGAATGCCGACGCGCTGGGCGTCAGAGAGTTATCGGGGCTTCAACGGTCGTGGTATGCTTGATGTGTGTTCGCCATTGGAGTACACGGTGGAGAACGACGTCCGTGATGACGGAAGCGCTCAACTCGACCGGCGGTGTCTCGCGTTTGATACTTGCGTCGGTCAGTGCGCGCCGGGCCTTGCTGTTGCGCGAGCACGGCTATGTGTTCGACGTCATCGAGCCGCCCCTTGACGAACCGGACCATCTGGCCGATCAGGCGTCACCAGTGCAGCGCGCCGAAGCCCTCAGCTATTTCAAAGCCCGAAGTGTGGCCTCGTTGGTCGACAGCGGCACCATCCTTGCGGGCGACACAATCGTGTCGCTCAGGGATCAGATCTTCGGCAAGCCGATCGACCGAGAGGACGCGAAGCGGATCCTGTCCAGCTTGTCTGGCACGACGCACCAAGTGATCACCGCGGTCACGCTTCTCGATGCGACCACTGGTAAACGACTGATCCGGCACGATACGACCGCGGTCACGATGAAACAGCTATCTGAGGCAGAAATCGAGACCTACTTGGACACCGGTGCGTGGGCCGGCAAAGCCGGGGCCTACGGCATACAGGATCGGGCGGATTCGTTCATTACGTCCACGCATGGCAGCTTCACCAACGTCGTCGGACTTCCCATGGAACTCGTCGGCCGGATGTTGACCGATTGGGGTTTGTCGGTGCAACGCACCCGCCACTGAGTGAGCCGATTCATAGCTCAGTGCATCGGGTACTTCAGTTCGAGATTGAGCGTCCGTTTGATGAGATCGTTGCGAACACGCTTGCCAAGACTTGCACTCTGCTCGTCGTGGACCCAGCGGACCGCGGGCAGACCGGCTTCGTTAAGAATGCGATCATATAGGATTCTACGTTGCTCTGGACGATCGTCGACCAGGTTCAACACCCCGTGATAAGCAACGTCCAGCAATGCGACTAACGCCCCAACAATGTCATCAAGGTGAATCAAGTTCCCGTAGAGGTCGCCGTCGCTGCGCTTCGTGCCCGCAAGACTTCGAATGCGTCTTGCGTAATCTCGACCGGGACCGTAAATCCCGCCCAGTCGCAGGACAGTGACAACGGTCGTCGGAGACTGCTGCAGCAGTGTTTCCTCGGTTTGCAGGAGGACTCGACCGTTCTCGTCCATCGGTCCGGTGGGCGATGATTCATCGACCCAAGTACCGTCGTCGTGTCCGTATACGCGGGTCGATGACGTGTGAATGATGCGTCGCACGGGTGTGTTCGTAGTTGCTTTGATAAGGCTTTCGGCTGCCGCAAGATACACATCGCGGTAATCGACACCGCGTTGACCGGGTGCAAGGGTCAGGTAGACAACCTCGCGATCACCCAAGATTTGGTGCAGTCGTCCGACATCCGCGATGTCGAGTAACTCGGGTCTGACCCCCAGTGGCCGAAGTTCTTCGACCCGTGACGACGTCGTCGTGGTCCCGACGACGTCGTGTCTGCTTGCGGCGAGAACCTTCCCCAATGCCGATCCGACATACCCGCAACCGATGATGGCAATTCGCATGGTCAGGGCAGTAGAGCAAATTACAAACTTGCTGTAAAGCACCGCAGTCATTCCGCGGTGCGTGAACCGCCCCACACGGAAAGCGAGAATGGGCGCGACTCGATGTCAGGTGTCGATGGACTATCTGAAAGGCCCCCTGTACAATCTTGGCGCAGGCCAAATCGACCGGTGGCGCAGATTGACCGGTGGCTACGAGAGAACCACGCAGTGGAGTGACACCTATGTTTGCCAACGTTTGTAAGGGGTCGGTCATCCTGGTGATGGGGCTTGGTTTGGGCTTGCCAATGCACACGGTAAGCGGTGGACGACAGCCACCTCCGATCACGACGACGCGTGACCCGGATTCCAGGTCTGAGACTCCTCGCCTCGTAACGCTCCAGCGCGATGGTGTGACGTTCGAGAGCGTACAAGTGAATCTCGGTCCCGACGGAGAAAACATCGTCGGTGACGCCGCCAACGGCCCTTCGATTGCGATGGATCCGACGAACCCGAAGCACCTCGTGATCGGGTGGCAGCAGTTTGACACCGTCAAATCCAACTTCCGCCAGGCTGGGTATTCCTATAGCCACGACGGTGGCGCGACCTGGAGCCCGACAAGGGTACTGCCGCCAAGTGTATTCCGCTCTGGGCCAATGCTCGTCGCGGGTCCCGATGGAACCTTCTACTATGGCAGCCGGAACCCAACCGAGTCGACGGAGCTATTCCGGTCAAACGATGGTGGACAGACCTGGAAGGGGCCAATCGCAACCCTCGATGGTGGTTTTGCGTGGATCGGGGTCGACACGACAATCGGTGTCGGACGAGGGCACCTTTATGTAGCTGGCGATACCGGAACACCCCCCTCGGCTAGCTGGCTTCGATGCTCGACGGACGGGGGAGTCTCCTTTGGTGATCCCGTGCCCCTGCCCCAGATGAGTGTAGCTTGGGGAACACTCGCCGTCGGCGCAGACGGAGCAGCTTACGCGGCGGGAACGATGACCGTGGGAGGCACGCATCAGGTTGTAAAGTGGACACCCCCACCTTTGGCAGGACAGAAACCCTCCACAACGCTCGCACGAAAGCTGACGCTAGGTCGACCCGTTCACTCCAAAGGCCCGAATCCCGGTGGACTCCTCGGTCGCGCCTGGATCGATGTGGACCGCTCGAACACCCCGAATAGAGGGAACATATACGTTCTGGGCTCCGTCGACCCTCACGGTGAAGACCCACTCGATGTCATGTTCGTTCGCAGCACGGATGGTGGCATGACGTGGGACGCTCCCAAGCGAATCAACAACGACGACCCCGCACCGTACTCGTGGCAGTGGTTCGGCACGATGTCGGTCGCCCCCGACGGACGGATCGACACGTTGTGGTACGACACCCGCAGCGATCCTAAGGGTATCCGTTCTGAACTCTACTACGCCTACTCGACGGATGGTGGAGCAACGTGGTCAGCGAACATAGCCGTTAGCCCTCCGTTTGACGGTCACGCCGGCTGGCCGCAGATGAACTCGATGGGCGATCAATTCCAAACCGTCTCCGACAACAACGGCGTTAACGTCGCCTACTGCGCCACCTTCAACGGCGACCAGGACGTTTACTTTCTGCGCATAAGTTCTTCGTCGAAATGATCTGGTTGTGACATCCGCGAGCGCGGACCCTACGCTCTGCGGCGACGGAGGATGACAGCACCGGCGGCAAGAAGCAGAAGACTTGCCGGTTCGGGGATGACATTGACGATGAAATCTGGACCGCGGTCAACCGGGACGACAGCCGGGCAGTCGCGGCAGACGTGACGCTCTCCACCGCCAACATAGATCGTGTACGTATCCTCCGGGGCATCGGAACTCACGGACATGCTGAGTGTGGCCACCGCCGTGACGCCGGGACCGAAATAGTCGGGCTCCGGAAAGAACACACCGAAACGAGGTGAGATGGGGTCTAGGTTCCCGGCGCGAATCGGACCGATGCCCCGCCACGGTGCTTGATAGACGCCACCACGCAATACGAACATGTGGGACTCGCTGGCGACGAACCGCACATCGTAAAAGTCGAATATCTCGACCGTAGTCTCTACCGTGACGTCGAGGAGGAACGTCTCACCCGGCTGCACCGCGATCTCACGCTCCGTGAAGCTGCCTGGGTTATTGAGGCCAAGGACCACACCTGCCGTCGCAGGGCTGACGAGCAGACCGACACATAGAGCAGTGAGTATTGCTAGAGAGTACTGGCGATCCACGATCCCCCTCCGCCGCGTCCGAGTTGGCCAAGCGAGGCCCCCCGCTACACGTTCGCCCTCCACGCCCATTGTATACGCAGGGGCCGGTCCACTACAAGGCCGTTACAGGTTTGACCTGTTTGACCCAGACCGGGGGCGGCAGACGCTGAGTGCGTCCGGATATCTTGACCACGGACTCGAACCCTACTAAAAGTCGGTGGCTATGTTCGACGCGCTATCCGATCGCTTGAAAACCGTATTCCGCGGCCTGCGAGGGCGGGGTCGGATCACCGAGGACAACGTCGCCGAGGTGATGCGGGAGATCCGTATAGCGCTGCTCGAGGCGGACGTGCATCTCGACGTTGCCCGTTGGTTCTGCGACGAAGTCGAGAAAAAGGCTATCGGACAGGAGGTGATCCACACCCTGCGGCCAGCGGACATCATGGTCAAGATCGTCCACGACGAGCTGGTCGAGCTTATGGGACCTGTCGATCCGAGGATTCCGTTCATCTCCCCGGGTCCCACCGTTTTGCTGATGGCCGGGCTGCAAGGATCGGGGAAAACGACGACCTGCGGGAAGATGGCCAAGATCCTGCTCGAGCGGGCCAAGCGTCCGCTGCTGGTGGCGGCGGACCTGAAGCGACCGGCAGCCATCGACCAGCTCGAAGTCATAGGCGGACAGGTCGGGGCTCCGGTGTACACGGAACGCGACCATCAGAACGCAATCAGGCTCTGCCGGAACGGGATCAACCACGCCCGAAAGACGGATCGCGACGTTGTCATCCTCGACACCGCCGGTCGACTGGCCATCGATGAAGAGATGATGGACGAGGTCGCCAAGATCGCGACCACCACTAACCCGCAGCAAATCTACCTTGTCTTGGATGCCATGACCGGCCAGGATGCGGTCAACACCGCCAGGGCGTTTAACGAGCGACTGGAACTTGATGGGCTGATCCTGACCAAGTTCGACAGCGACACACGAGGTGGTGCTGCACTATCAGCCAAACGTGTCACCGGCAAACCGATCAAGTTCATCGGTGTTGGCGAAAAGATGGATGCCCTCGAGGAGTTCCACCCGGACCGCATCGCCGGGCGAATCCTGGGGATGGGTGACATTCTCACGCTGGTCGAACAGGCCCAGAAGCAGTACGACGCGGAGGAAGCGGTCCGACTTGAATCCAAAATGAAGTCGGGCAAGTTCTCGCTCGACGACTTCGTGGTGCATCTCCGCAAAGTCAGACAGATGGGTTCGATGAAAGACCTCGTCAAGAAGATCCCCGGCATGGGAGACATGATGGGGGATATGGAGGTCGATGAGCAGGAGATCATCCGGCTAGAGGCCATTGTTCAGTCGATGACACCGAAGGAGAGGACCAACCCGAAGATCATCGATCCCTCCCGTCGTCGCCGGATTGCACGGGGTTCGGGGTGTGATCCGTCGGACGTCAGCCAGCTTGTGAAGCAGTTTGAGCCGATGCGAAGCATGATGAAGGCCATGACCGGTCAGTCCCTCATGCAGCGTCTCAGGATGGGAACGCAATTCTCGAAGGCCATGGCCTCGGGGGTGATGCCCAAGTTGAAGAGCTCGACGACGGCGAGTCGGCGGGTGCTGAGCAAGAAGGATCGGCGGAAAAAGCGGCGACGGAGATAGCCGTTTCGCGCCTCCGCCTTCACCACAGCTATGCCTGAGCACGACGACTGAGCACGCCGTCCTCTTTGGGTACATCCGGTTTTGTGCATCGGCTGGCCCTCTCTTTCTCACCTTGGCAAACGGAACGAAAATGGGGGCGCTCCCGGACGACTTCGGACAGTGTTATGCTCACCGCCAAAACCTCTCTCATGACGAAACCGTTTCGCAGGTCCCGCGAATGTCGCGATTTGTCGATCTCTCGTCTTTGCCTGGAACGTGTGCGGAGGGGCCGCTAACATGATGCTAGTACCCTGTTTCATAAGAAGTACGACTATCAGCGGGGGCCTGCCTGCCCCCCGGAGGTGAAAAGGCCGGTGGGTGGGGCCGGGATCACATAGGCCATAGTCGCGTAATCTGTGAAACACAGTACAAGGGCTCTGCCAGCGCTAATCACTCGAATGACTCCCGCACTCGGCTATGCTAGCCGATTCTTAGGGTTGGCTTCGACGGCACAGTGCTATGCAAATGTTTATGGGATGTTCTCGGCAAGGTCGGATGATCGGGTCATGAGTCTCGTCCACCGCAAGGCGTTTTGGAGGAGCAGCCGGCTTCCTCCCGTGGGTGCGGCTGTACGTGCCACGGCCAGCCGACTCGAGCTGCTCAAATGGCCCATGGTGGGGCGGCCGGACCGGAGGGGCTCTGCGATAGAGCGGGGCACTCGTTCTGGGCTCTCTGCCTGTTGTGCCGTGAAGCGCCATCGCCTTGTCACTTCTTTGGCGGTCTTTCTGGTTGGATGTCAGGCGACATCCGCTGTTGGACAGCGACGACCGTTGCCGCGTGGCACACGGCCCATTGTCGTGCGTCCCCGCGCGACTTCGTCTACTGGCCACCCAGACCCGGTTATCTTGATCGAACCATCTGCGCCGGTTGCCAACCTCTTTTCGCGTGCCCAGGAAGGTGTGGCCCGGGGTGATTGGAAGTTCGCGGTGGATTGTCTGCAGCGAATCATCGACGATCCAGACGATTCGTTGGTTCCACGTCCTTTTGTCGCGGGAGAGGAGTACTTCGTGTACGAGTCCGCGCGGGCCGGGGCGATGCGACGTCTTGCGTCTTTACCTCCAGAGGGCCTTCGCGCTTACCGGCTGCTGTACGACGGGAAAGCCAAGCGTCTTCACGAATTGGCCGGGCGCACTCGTGATCCTCAGCATCTTTGGACGATCGTCGGGCGTTTCCTTCTGACGCACTTCGGCGATGACGCGGCCGATTTGCTTGCCTCGTGGGCCTTGGATGAGGGGAGGCTCGACGAGGCGATCACCGTGTTGACGGATCTTCGTGAGCTGGTACCCGACAGCGATGTTCCGGCGGAGCTTGTTGTTACCAAGTTGGCAGCGGCGTACGCAATGATTGGGCGAACAGCGGAGGTGGAGACCCTTGCGGAAGAGTTCAAGGGGCTTGCTAACGGACGTGCATTGGTTGGTCGGGCCGACTGGTTGGGTGGGCGGCTAGACCTTGCCGGTGTGTTGCTCGCGCTGCCGCCGGCGTCGGCGACCACGCGTACGACTGCTTCGAGTTGGCCCATTGCCGGTGGGTCCACGAGGCGACGTGGGCGAATGCCCTTGGTCGAGCCGACACTGACGGATCGTCTGCCTTGGGAATTCCAGTTGCTGGATGGATCCCCGGACGGGTGGCGCCGCGTCTTCTTGGACGATTCCGACGGACCACTCTCGTTCCCAGCCACCCAGTTGGTGACCGACGGAAATCACCTTTTTGTGCCGTGCCGTCTTGGCTGCGTGGCCTTGGACGCCGATGACCTGTCATTGGTGTGGCGATCGCCGCCGTTCGACCTGGGCCACGGTGCTTCTGGCTTCGCGGCTCATCGTGCCCTGCTGCCACCACGGCGTGCCTCGAGCCGGCAGTTGGCTGGGTATGAGGATCATGTTGTCGGTGCGGCTTCGGTGGCTCACGGGCTTGTGCTGGTGATCTCACGAGAAGGGCGGGCCCGGTACACCCAGGGTTCGCGTGACGTGGTCGAGGACGATTCGCCCGGCGTGGCTCCGGGGGCTGACGTCACACGCGGGCGCGTAAGCGGCACGCAGCTCGTAGCCCTTGACGCTCGGACCGGTGAGATCCGCTGGACCCGCGGTCGGACTGCCCGTGTGGTTGATCCGCTGGATGGGGTCATTTTTCATTCGGTCCCGATCCCGGTCGGGAGTGTTTTATGGGTCCCTTGCACCCTCAATGGTGACCTTTCCGCCGTAGTGCTCGATCCGTTGGATGGTGCACTGCTCCACAAAGTATCGCTCGGTTCGGTCCTTGGCAGGGCGAGTCAGTCGGGGATTTCGCTGCCGTTGGCTGCGGGGAGTGGTCTGGTGTTCATTCCGTCCGCGGAGGGTGCCCTGTTTTGCATCAATGCCCATGACTACACCGTGCGTTGGGCAGGTGTATATGAGATCAATGAGCTGTTCAGTGCTGCCGAGCCCAACACCCGAATTCCATCGCCGCCGGTGGTTGCTGGCGGACTTGTGCTTCTGGTACCGCCTAATAGCAGTCAGCTATTGGCGTTTTCCATCACAAGCGGCCGTGTGGTTTGGTCTACACCATGTGAGGAGAACTTGTATGTCATTGCAGCCGATGACCAACGTATATGGCTCGGTGGCCGGAGTGTCGAGTGTCTGGCAGTAGGAAATGGCCAATCATTGTGGACCAGCAAACTTGCATCCGCACCTACCGGACGCGCGGTGCTGTCAGATCACCTTGTGTACGTTCCGACGCTGGATGGCTTGCACTCGCTGAATGCGGAGAGCGGTGAACACTTGGGATACGCTTCAGTGCCTGGCGGAATTGGCGAACACGGACCGCTGGGCAACCTCCTGTGCGCAAATGACGCGATGTTTAGTGTGAACACCTCCTGGATTCGTAGGTACCCGGATGTCCAGCGAGGCTATCGGCGCACCATATCCAGGTATGAGGCTGATCCAACGGACCCGGGCACCTCGCTTCAGTTGGGATGGCTGGAACTACTGCGCGGAAAACCCGAGGATGCCTTGCGTGTGCTTGATGCCATTAAGCCGACAGCTTTGAAGGGGGACGATGGCCGCGAGATCGAAGTGGCCCACGCACGGGTAGAGGCCATCTTGGCGATGGCAGAGCAAGCGGCAAAGCCCCCGCTTCCCGATGCCCAGAGATTCGACCTACTGAGACGGGCCCTTCAAATTGCCCGGACGGCTCCCGATCGGCTGCGATGTGGATTGCAGATTGCAGACGTGCTCCGCTCCATGGGCCAATTGACCGAAGCGTACCGCACCCTCTGGGACACCGGTGTCGGAGCGGACGCGGATCAGATCATGTCTCTCGCTCCGCAAGTTGCGGGTCCAGCCCGAGTACTAGTCGCCTGGAAGCTCGCAGAGATTCGCAAGGCGTTGTCCGACAAGCCGTTGGCGGAGGTAGCCGAACACGCTTTATCGGACGTGAGGCGTGCCGAGTCAGCGCTGGAGGGTCCGGATTCCACGGCGGCGCGGCGGCGGCTGGAGGGCGCACTGGAACTGGATCCACTCGGACTGGCCGGGCGGTCCGCACGGCTGACTTTGACGGAGCGGGCGGCTGTCCAAAAGCGATTTGAAAGAGCCGAGCAGTTGCTTCGAGGTGGCGTTCGTCTGGACATTCAACCGGCCGTGGCAGGTTCGGCGCTCATGCGACTGTGCCGACTATTCCGCGAGCAGGGTGACGACGTTTCGGCACTATATCTTGCCTGTTTGAATGAGCTGGAGCGGCGTTTTGGCAACCAATATGTGACTGACGAGTGGCAGATTGGCGACATTTTAAATGAAGGTACGGCATCGCAGACAGTCGGTGACTGGATTGCCGACATGCGGGCTGATCTTGCGTCTGACGGCTACTCAGCGGATGTCCGCGGATCATCAATCGGAGAAAGCGGCAGCCTGACGGAGCGGGCGGTCCTATCCGGTGACGTGGCGTGGACGCTCGACGTGGGGTCGGGCGACCCCTTGGACAACGCACCCCCATGGCGCGGAGTGGATGAGGTGGGCGAAGCGCTGGCCGCCGCGGATCAAGCCGGACCACCGCGCGCTGTCCATGTCGCAAGATCCGAAGCATCCGCTCTTGGGCGCCGTGTCGTGTTTCACGCCCCCGGCGATGTTGTCTTCTGCCTGCGAGCGTCCGACGGTGAGTTCCTATGGCATACGACGCTGCGACTGCCGGACCGCCTCAACGTTGAAATGCGCGAGCGGCTTGACCAATGGGTTGACATGCCGCGTCGGGCGATTGCAGACGGGCAGACCGCGGTCTTCAACGGAGCCAATGGCCTGTTCGCAGTGGGACTTGTGACCGGGCGGCGCATCTGGGCTCGACCCTACGAAGGCCTGGATAGGTCCGATGGTCCCGCACGCAGCGACAGGGCTATGGCGGCGCGAGATGGGTTTCTCGCCGCGACGCCGCGGCCCGGTCGGCTGACGCTCATGCGAATGCTTGATGGGTCAACGGTCTGGGAG
>CAYOQG010000217.1:0-10546 GCA_964405925.1 uncultured Phycisphaeraceae bacterium
GGTGTCTGCCGTATTGTGGTTCGTGTCGGGGTGGACGTAGCCACAGCAGTCTGCCTCACCAGTCTCGCCGGCCGTGCCGAGCGGCCCAATGGAATCCCACAAACATCGAACTCTTCCCGCGATGGTCGAACCTCTTGTGAGCCTCAGCCGCCGGGTAGAATCGCCCAGCTTGCGGGGATACCGGAAGTGATCCTCTCGTTCCAGCCGACTCCGGCGATCTCGATTGGGATGGCGACACGGCCGGACTGGTCTCGTCGGACCTGCTCATGCACAAGGACCGCTTCTGCTGGAACGGCGTCGACAAGGGCGCCAACGAGTGCGTATTCTCCCGCCAGCAGTAATGACAGCATTGTAGTCAGACCCTGCCGCACGGCCCGATTTCGCGCACTTATGGGCCCTTACCGTTTGCCTGACGACGCCGCAGCTTGCTTGCGCTTGTTGGCCTTTTCCGTGTATTGCGTGAAAAGGCACTTGGATTTCCCACCCACGAGCACGCAAGTGTCGTTCGTGTGAGCACCACACTGAGCGCAGAACTGCTGGTAGGCATCGTCAGCGATGCCGATGGCATGGCTCATCGTGTTTAGAGCCTCGATCCAGCGATTGAGGTCGGCCCGTGAGGTGCTCCGGACGGTGCCACGGACGCAGTGCCTCTGCTCGCGGCGAATGGCCTGGAACATATCCCGGCCTCTCTTCGTCAAGCGCAGGTAAACCTCGCGGCGATCCGCCGTGGCGGGTCGCCGGGTCACCAGCTTGGACCGGACCATCGCATCAACGATCTGACTAACTGCCGGCTTGCTGACACCAAGAAAGCGAGCAATCTGCGTCGAGGTTTGAGACGCCTTCTGCCCGAGCAAGCGCAGGATTTGCACTTTGGACGGGGACAAGGACGCTTTCACGGCGTCGCGGACCGTGCGGATCTCGAGTACGTGGTCCACCGTACGCGAGAACACCAGCATGGCCTTGAGCAAATCATCGACAGTTTGCGATGGGAGCGGTTTCTTAGCAGCCACAATTCATCTCCAATTTCAGCCCGATCTAGCCCGTTAAGCGGTTTATCAATTTACGCGCCCAAAAGGTGCAGGTACAGCCCTTTTTTCCCCGGTATCGGAAGTATCGCACCTCCGGCCGCGCCCGCAACCATGCGGGATCGGCAGGTGTCCCTATTTCGCGCGCAAACCGCGTCCACCGCTGCCATCCGTGGACCTAGAGCATGGCTGGCAGCCCCTTGCCGGCCGTCGTATAAGATAGGTTGACGTCTAAGTCCGTTGTCGTGTCTCCCTAATTGTCCGATGAACGGGAATGCAGCTCCCATTTGTCATCCCGCAAGGTCGCTAAGGTCGGCTGACCCATCCTGGTCAGGACCTCCCGGATGGACCCGTCACCCGTTCCCGCAATGCTGATCGCTAGCATCAGGTGGCGGGCGGCGTCGTAAGTTTGATAAGCCTCCGCCTTGGGGGGCCTCTCTTCGCGCGAAGGCGAGTTTTGCCGCGTGTAGACCTCCACGAACCGGGCCACCGCTTCGCGGTCCAGCCGATGGGGGCACGGACGGGGAGCGATGACGGCCCCAGCCCCGGGACTCACCAGCTTGACGAATTCCGGGCATACGATCCAATCGCTTCCCACGAAAAGCGGAGCCATCCCGCGACGACGCATGGTTTGAACGATGATGGCTGACAGCGGGACATCAGCCCAGGTCAGAACCACTTCCGGGTCTGCGAGTCCCAGCGTGTCCAAGACGGCGTCCAGCGGGGTGGAGGGCGGATCGTACTCGACCTCGACCACCAGTTCACCTCCCATGCTTTTCGCACCGTCGACGTATCGCTTCCACAGGTTCAGATGCTCGCCGGCCATGAGCCCAGGGGTGCGCAATATGGCAAACCGGGTGCGGCCGAGCTCCGTTAGGATGTACTCGATCATCCACCGATGTTGCCGGGGGTCATGAGTTCGGCACCGGAAGATCCACGAACTGGCCTCCTCCTCGATACGGGGCGTCGAAGCCGCAACGTTCACCACGGGCAGCTCCATTCGAAGGGCCACCGCGGTCGCAATCCGATCCTCCGGCCGAAGCGACGCCAGAATCCCTGACACCGGGCGGCGGGCGAAAACGGTAAGGTCGTCTTCCGGTAAGCCCCAGGCATAATGGGGGTAGCCGTGTGTCCCGTACGTCGCATCAAAGGGAAGCTGACCTCGATAACCGCCGATCCTGTTGGCGTCCTCGACCGCGATTTGAATCGCAAGGGAGTCCGGTACTGATCGTGACGGTCGTTCCTGCGTTTCGGAACCCGGCAATGTGATGGTTCTCGTGATTGGTCCAAATGACGCAACTGTGACATTGTCAGGCCGACTAGCGCAGACCGAAGATGGTCGTGGAGAAGACCGACGGGCGATCCGAACGTCAACTTGACCTTCGGAGGTTGCCGGCTCGGCGCGGGATGTGATCGGAAGGCTGCTCCACGGCCCTGGATCGGTCCCTCGAACCAGGCCGTTGGGAGTACCTAACCACACCTCGTCATGCTGCAAAGTGATACACCGAACAGACCCCGCCGGAAACGTGGATCGCAGCAAGCGCCTCTCCGGTTTCTGCCCGCGCCGGCTCAGGATGACCTCACCAACGGAACTGCCCTCACCCGCGTGATACGTGATCCAACTATCCTGATCCCAATCGCTCAGGACATACACTCCCTCTAAACCGCCAGTCCACAACCCGGCCGCGCCGAGGGCAACGCAGTTGACGGAGTGCGAACAGCCTGCGCCGGCAGGGATGATACGCGCCTCCCAGGGACCACCGCTGTGTCTGCGCAATAGACTGGACCTGGTCGCTAGCCAGAAATGCTCATCGCCCAGTGCTGCCCCCATCGTCGTCAGAAGCGGCTCGGGGCGTAAGGTACCGGCATCGGTCGATTCGCCCATTGCATCGGTTCTAATAACCGTCCATTTATGCTTCTTCAGGTCATAGCAATGAGTGGCACCACACCAGGCGGTCGCATAGAGCTTGGCCGCAGCTTCGTCGAGCTTTAAGTCAAGGATGGCGATCTCAGGCTTATCCGCCCGCCGGGCGAAGTGAAGTTCCCAATCGCCGCTGAGCGTATCCAAGACGCTGATCCCACCCGTCGTGGAGACCCAGATTCGGTCACCCTCGACAAGCACGGCAAACACGAGATCGCCGGCAAGGCCGCTATTGAACTGTGTATACGAATCAAACCGTCCGCCAGTGAAATGGACAAGTCCCCCACCCCACGTGCCCAGCCAGACCTCGCCCGTTTTCGCGCTAACATCGAGCGCCGATACGGCCGGCCACGGCGACCCATCCTGCTCGCTCCAGCTTCGCCACGTACCCCCCGCGTAAAGAGCCAATCCCTTATCAGTCCCTATCCACAGCTCTTCATCATGCACGCAGAGGGCACGAACGCTGTCATCGGGAAGCCCGTCTTGCGTCGTGAACGTATTCCAACGGCGGTACACGGTGGGTAGCTGTCCGGCATCATCGCCCGCGACTGTGTTAAAAACGGATAACACGCTGCACACGAATCCCCACGCGATGACGAGGAGTCCGAGGCTTCTATGACGAGCTGTTGACATATCAGAGTGACTTGAGATAGGCGATCAGATCGTTAAACTGTTGTCTAGTCAAATCCCGCGTTGCGCCGTGCCATTCAAAGAGGTTGAACCGTGTGAACATCTCCTCGAGCGTCCGAGCCGCCCCGTTATGAAGGTAGGGAGCACTGTCATAAATGTTGTTCAGATGGGGCACGTCAAGCTCGGCCCGCCCCCCGAGGTCAAACATGAAGGCATTGCCGAGCTCACCAAAGGAAGCCACGTCAAACAGATCGTGAATCTCCACCTCGACGGGTTCGTCGAACCACATACCGGTTCCGACAAAGTCCTGCTTCCGTGACGTCATATAGGCACCATTATGACACGTCGTGCACCGCCTTTCGGGCGGGATCGGTTTCCCATTGTGGCTTACCGATCGCTCGAACACAAGCTTGCCGCGATACTGGGCGGGGGTCAATCCGTCGGGTGGTCGGTGGCGATTCGGCGGTCGCTCGATCGTGCACATGTATCGCACAAGGGCAGTAAGCTCGTCCTGGGTGAAAGGCTCCAACCGGGCAAAGAAGACCGCCAGCCGCGGTCCACATTGACGCTGAAGTGAAGGGTTCGAACCCTCCCACTTGAACGGAGCGGTGTCCACGATACCGCGCAGCGTGCGGTTATCCACGGGTGCCACACCAACGCCATCGGCCTCGATGTCATGATTCAACCCGTTGATGTGCCCGTCTGGATGGCAACTGCGGCACGAGAACTGCTGTCCAAACGCGTTGTCGGCGCTGTGAAACAGTCGCTCACCCCATCGAATCTCGGTGGTCTCCTTCGGGCCACCCAGGTCGATCTTGTCAGCCACTTCCATTTTTGCGGCGTCGATGACGGTCACCGAGTCCTCGAGTGCGTTTGCGACATAAGCGAACCGCCCGTCGGGCGAGAACACAAGACCGCGTGGATTAATCCCGACGTTTAGGCGCCTCAAGACAAATCGGCTACTCATCCCCAAGTGGTTGGGCAACACCCATTTACGTTCGTGATCCGATGCTTCGCGGATCATGCCAAGCAGCCTCTCGACGTCCACCATTGCGACTTGGTCTGAACCTCCACCGGTTACCAGCGCGATGCGCCCATCAGGACTGATGGCTATGTCGCCAGGATCGGGGAAATAGTTGTTGGGCTCATCAAGCAGAACCTGATCCACGCGTCCGTCAGGCCACCTGACCCCCAACCCGTTTGTGATCGTCCACCCTTGTGCGATTCGCGTGATCGGCACCAGGTTCTTTGTGCGCATGAGCGTGAAAAGGGCAATACTCTGACCGGGCATAAATGTGATGCCCTCGAGCATGTTCGCGTCCGCCACCATGGAGCGGTCGACGACAACACCTCGTCTCGTGTCGATGACCGTGATTTCTGAGACCGGAGGTTCTCGAAACTTCGCTGGGTTCGGGCGAACGCTCGTGGTGCAAATCGTGTTGTCTTTATCTGCCCGGGCGAGCGACCACGGTCCCCGCCCAGCTGCCATACGCCTGACCTCTTTGAAGCTCGCGGTCTCAAAGACGGAAATGTTATCGTCTTGTGTATTCAGGACATAAAGGTACGCACCCGATGGGTCGGTCAGGACGCCGTGCGGTTCATCACCTACGATGATCTCTTTCACAACTTCAAGCGAGCGCGCGTCGACCACGCTGACACTGTCGCTCAGCCGATTCGTTACGTACGCGATATTTCCATCGGGGCTTAGAGCCACATCGTGAGGGCGCCTGCCTACTGCAATTTCAGTGATAACACACCGCGCATCGCCATCGACAACGATCAGGCTATCACTGTTCTCGCAGACGACGTAGAGACGGTGCCCATCTTCTGACACGGCCAGATTCACAGGTGTCTTGTAGAGTCGATCTACGGGGGAAACACGATAGCCCTCATCCAGTACGAGCTGATGGGAGGGGCGGTCCATGTGGCAGCTCTGGCAATCCGATCGGCTACTGAGCCGCATGATCGGCCAGCCAGCGATCGTATAATCGGCCTGTTTGTTGCGGCGGGCGGCAACGTGCAAACTGCCTGCACGGTGACATGCCTCGCATTGCACACCGGCGGTGACGTCGAATGTCGGTGCCCACCATCGGCCACCTACGTCCGCACCCGTCGCGTGGCAACCGAGGCAAAGGCGGCTTTCCTTCGGGCTATCCGGCTCGCCGCAGACCAGGGCGATGTGCTCTGCGGGTGGATCGCTCAATACTTGATACGACCGGCCATGGGCAGCAAGACGCTCCTGCGAACATCGAGGGGCCTCATGGTCGCCGCTATGACATTCTAGACAGACATCCCGGCCAACATAGAGTGGCAGCCCACTGTCCTCAGCGAGGATGACGGCTGATCCGAGCACCAACGCAAACAGGAAGAAAGAGATGACGCGTGGAGAGATCATTCAGAGGGCTTCCGTTCGTATCTTTGTTCAACAGCACGCTTGCGACGTTCCGTCGCATCCAGTCCAATCACGTGAGGCTCTTTCCGCAACGCTTCTACATGCCGGTTCGGTGGGGTCAGCTCACGATCTTCATGACACCCGATGCACCCGCGTGACTCTCGCGGCATGACCCATACATAACTCTCCATCGCCTGGAGCACTTCGCCGTTCTCCCCGAGGGTCTGGAAGCGCAACGGCGTGCGCGGTGGGACTTTCAGGGCAAATGATCCGTCTGGTCGTACCGGCACGTCACCAAGTAACACCTCATCAACGGGCTTCTGCGAGGATGGACTCACGGGTTCTCCTGATTCCTTATTCCCTTCGCCGCTATTCCCCACAATGGCCTTGAAAACCTGCAACCGCTTGATCTGGCCGTGGCTGATCGCTCGGCCCTTCTCCCGATCCGAGAGATATGCATCCATGCAATAGAGCATGCCGTGATCGACGTCCTCATCGACGACGCTCGATCGTCCCGCCGGAATCGGTCGGGGTCCGAGGGTGATGGCGTACAGATCGTGCCACCGGGGGTCATCATAGACTTCAGATACTCTCCTTCCGGTTGTCGGATTCAAGAAATAGATCCCGTAAGACCCCGCCCCTCTTGGCCGATATGAGACGAGCACACTCCCATCCCGTAAGGCGAATGGCGAGTGGTACGGTCCGTCTGTGTCCTGGGCAACGATTCGCTTTGTGTGCAGACTCCGGGTGCGTTTCACGGCTATTAGCGATCCACCGCGGTCCGCAGCCCCGGCCTTGGACTCTACAAACACCACCCACCCGTCAGGTGTCTCGGTTGCCATCGAGCGCATCGCTGGCGTTTCGTGGGCAGCCGCGAAGACGGATAGATCGGTACCGTCGGTATGAACGGTCAGCCAATCGGCAGCCCCCGCTGGCGACGAGGCTCCCAATGCTGCGGAGCCCGGCAGGTGCCGGCTGAATAACAGCCGGCCGTCGCTGACCTGAAACGGACTGCTTGCACCATAGGGGTTGAACGTGAGTCGACGAACGCGCGTGCCGTCCATCCGACACGTATAAATCGCTCCTCCCGGCATATCGCCCGTGTGCGCGCAAAACCCTATCTGGTACACCGGCTTCTCAGCATCCAGCGTGTAGATGGTTGAAAGATAAATCGCCCTGCTTACATCACCCGGACCCGTTGCGACCCGACGCAACTCCTTCCCGTCCGTACTCATCTCCCATATCTCGAAGGGGCTGGACGGATTCTCCCGGCCCACGAATAGAACACGCTTGCCATCAAACGAGAGGTCTGGGCGACCCGCCGAGAAGAAATCCGGTGTCATATTGACGACACCAACGTCGGGTCGGGATGGGTCAAAGGTCACGATGCGGCTGCCCGCCGGCAAGCCGATCTCCGCGTCGACACCAACCGAGCTTACCGAGGTGGGCGCCGCGTCGTCGACGGGAACCTGGGTGAAGACGATCGGACCAGCTCCGAGTGCGGCGACCCGTCCGCCGATACCCAAACCGCCAAGCACCGCCGTCGGCAGAGCCAATCGTGCGAGACGCAGCACAGCTCGACAGCGCGACCCATCAGCATCGCCAGAACCCACGGAACTCCCGTGGTCGACTCGGATCGTCCGCGCTATCAAACCATCAAACACACTGCACCTCGGCCAAATCGACACCCCATAGCCGATATCGGTGAACCCTGAGCGGGGCTTTGGGGGCGTCGAATAGCATCAAACCCGCATCATATGATAGCCGAGGTGCACGGAGCCACGCCACCGCGGCCCTGTTCCGTAATGTGGTACCCGAGAGGCAGATTCTCGCAAGATCCGGCGATCCTTCCGCGGGCCTGGGCTTGCCGATCAGCGGTTTGGCCTGGCCATCGCGATCAAGGCCTTGGCCAGATCAGAGCGAGCCGTGTTCCGGGTGTATGCGCTGACTAGCGCACCTCGCAGACTTTCCTGTTGGCCGGTTCTGGTCTTGGACTCGGGCACTTGCACGATACCGCCCCTGGGCATCGGCGTTTCCTGAACCACCAGCGCAGCGTGAGCGATATACCCCGCAGTGAACGCGATCAGGACACTAGCTGCGTAACGAGAAACGCGACTTCGCCACCAGGCCGCGCGTGAAAGCCCTCCGTTGCGGCGAACCCTGCCCGGACTCCGGCGCACCCCGTCGTCGTCCTCAATCACAAGGCGGTTCCCCTCCCGGCGGACCGACACTCGTTGCGGACCCGGCAATGCTCGCATCGCCGCGACAGCCTCCCGCGAGCTCTCGTACTCGAGGCGACACCGCTCACAGCTTCCCAGATGCTCCTCGAACACCGGACGATCCTCGGGCGACAGTTCATCGCCCAACGCATCCGCCAGAAGGTTCTCGAATTCTTCGCAGTTCATCCTTTTACCTCCTCAGCCCATCGCGGCTGAAGTCGATCTCGGACTGTTTGAACGGCCCGGAGGTAATGCGTTTTCACGGTCGAGACGGTAACGTCCATCTCCGCGGCGATCTGGGCAAACGTCATCTCATCGTAAATCTTGGCGACCAACACGTTTCGCTGAGCCTCGGACAAGCGATCAAAAGCAACCGCGATGTCACCACGAAGCGTCTCGTGATCCATCCGTTCAACTGTTTCGTCTTGCGCGATGCCCCCATGGGTTACCTCTTCGATCATACCCCTATCAGCTTGCCACCGTCGTCGCAGATCAATGGCCCGGTTCACGGTGACCTGACGAAGCCATCCACGTGCCCGTTTGGGCACCTCCTGGTGACACTGGGCGTGCCAACGCAGGAAGACGTCCTGAACGACGTCCAGGGCGTCATGGTGACGCCCCAGAAGTCGATAGGCCCAGGCGTAAACCTCGCCCGTATACTGCTCGAAGGTAGCACCCGGCGGATTACCGATCGTCGTCATCGGTGCGGCTCTCTAGCTTCCTGAGCGTATCGTAGTCCAACCGCGACACCGCGATCAGCTCGTAGGGGCAATCGCGGAACCACTTGCCGTCGAATTCAAACTTCACCGTGGAGGTATGCTCCTCCTCGTCCTCATGGAACTCGGCCTCCAAAGCGTTGTGGGCAATGATCTGACCAGGCATGGTAACCGAAATCTTGAAGATGTGGCCGCCAAGCTGCTCACTGATCTTGTAATATCGCTGGGCCCGCTCGTATGCTCTCTCGAACGCCGCAAGATCACGTCTGCCAAACCCCGCGTCCAGCCGCAGTGACTCGACATATGTAGCGTAGGCTTCGTTCGTTATGCGGGTGGCTTCCCGGTCGAAGCACTCGCTGCGTTGCTTTTCCTCAGCCAGGCTTTGGCACGTCTCCATCACTCGCTGAAGATCGCCATTCTCACCTGCACGGACATAATAGTCGATCAGCGCCCGCCGAGCGATCAGCCCGTACTCGAGGGGAAGGTCGGGATGACTCTCGGCGATCGCGATTCTACAGAACTCGATCTGCTTGAACGCTTCCACTCCGGCGAGGGCCTCCGCGATCTGAGATTGCTCCTCGGGTGTCAGCTCGTCGACTGGCTTCTCGCCGAGCTTCTTGATCGTGTCGTCAATGAATTCGTCCTGCCAATGCTGGATGTACATCCATCGACGCGGCATGTAGGTGCGGTGGAAGTAGTAATAGATGCCGTCACGACGTCGCTCGACGCGGACCTCGGTCGGGAACTCGGTGTACAGGTCACGGTCGGGATCGCCGACGGCGGCGAAGCTGCGGGGCAACTCGTTGCCGGGTTCGAATTGCCGTTTACCTGTCAGCTTGACGGTAACCTCGTCGTCCTTCTTTTGAACGGAGCGTTCGACCTCCCACCCGCTCTCGGGTGAGGGCATGGCATCGCCCTCCGTCATCTCCTCTTGCGAGCCGCTGTACTTGAGCTCGATCACGACGGCCCCGTCTGGCGCGATCTTGATCTCCTCCTCTCGCTCGACACAGCTTAGATTCATCAGGAGGGGCACCAGCCCCACGAAAGCCAGCGTGCCGTAATGTTTCGGGATCATGATAGTGTCCTCCAAGGTTATTGGGTTGTTTCCACCAGTTTGGACGCATCAGCCGCTCGTTTGGACGACACCCTTTTTGACGGAATCTGCCGTTTCCCGCAACGAATCACCTTGAGAATAGGCGGATAGCCTACCTGCGAGTCGATCGCCGTGGGCTGAGGGGGAAACCGTCCCCCCTCTTACGGGGCACCACAGGGGGGCGAAGCGCCGGGTAATCGGTAGGCGTCGATCACGCGCGTTCATCTTGCGTTCTCTTGTGGGCAACATACAGTGAGCGTAACGCCGCGGAGCGTGCAGGAAATGGGTACAGATGCTGACTGCAGCGATCTGGGCAACGCGTCCCCCGGAACCGGGTCTTTCGAAAGAACCGGTCTTGAGCGGCGTCATCATCTGAGGTATCGCGTCATGCGCATTGTCATCATAGCGATCCTGGCTTACATCGGAGTCTGTGTGCTTCTGAGCCTCTTCCAGCGCCGGTTGGTCTATTTCCCCAGCCGTACGTTCGACGGAACACCAAAAGACGTGGGGCTCGAGTATGAGGATCTGACGCTGACCACCAGCGATGGGG
>CAYOQG010000218.1:0-10489 GCA_964405925.1 uncultured Phycisphaeraceae bacterium
ACTCGGGCGAGTATGCAAATGACGAGGACAAGCAGGGGGTAGAAAGCCAATGGGGCGCAGGCATAAATGCTCATGGCGACCGCGTTGTCCTGCTGCTGTGGAGCCACCGAACGTGATTGGAAGAAGTAGCTTGGGACTCCTGTCGCCGTGAGCAAAAACAAGATCAAGCAGATGTGCAGAATCACGACAGGCCAAACCTCCGCGTACATCCGGTCAATAACGGTTGGACCGGGCTGTACAAACCCCGTTGTCATCATCTGCTGCATGGGGTTTCCCACTTCGGGCTCAAAAGGTGTGGTCGCATATATGAGAAGCGTTGCGACGATGGCTGGCATGTAGACATGCAGAACGATGACAACCTGGAACACCCGGGCGTCACGGAGGTGAACAACATGAGCGTACTCCTCCCAGAATCGAAGAGGACGAAACGTCACTAGCCAAACGGTTTGCCAGAACGAGCGAAAGCGACCGGCGATGCGGCGATGGGACCAAGGTATTTGGCACTCCTGACTGCGGAGGTTGGCAAGGGAGTGGCCACACTCGGGGCATTTGTCGCCCGGTGCTGCGCGGAGGCTGTAGCCGCACACCGGACAGAAGATGTCTGGACCGAATGACGACGATGATTCGACTTGTTCAAGCTCAGCCATGCACGCAACGTTATCCTTTCCCGGGCGAATCGCCAGTAGAATCGGGCATCCAGTTTGTAAGTTGCCTGAATGCCCCTTATCGGCGCGAGAAGGGGCTTGTGCTAGCGCCAAGCCCCCAATGCCCGGGCTCGGGGGGTTGGGGGCGGAGAGCAAGGTGATGCCGGAGTATGGGAGCTTCGACGGCAAGCTGGCGTGCAACATATCGAGCCTTAAGGAACGGGGAGGGCGGGACGTTTCCGTTTTTGGTTAAAACCGTTCAGCGATGCAGTAGTGGGGCGAAGGGATTGGGGATTGCGGATTGGCGATTGAGGATTGGGGACGGCGTCAGGTGACATGGTGGATGAGTCAGGCAGCCTACCCTGCTGAGCTTCGAACCTTTCTCCCCCCCGTGGTCCCGGTCCGTTCAAAGGCCGGATCTTCGACCTTGAGAAGGGGGACGGTTCGACATTGCAGCAAGTCTGTTCGCCCCGGATTCGTCTTGGTTTCATGGTGGTTTGATGGGGAAACAGCGCTCGGGTGCAGTCCCGGTTCCTGACGGGCGCGGGTCGGTTCATTAATGTCCTGCTTCCTGACGGGCGCGGCTCGTTCATTAATGTCCCGCTTCCTGACGGGCGCGGCTCGGTTCATTAATGTGCCGCTTCCTGACGGGCGCGGCTCGGTTCATTGACGATTGGACGACGTGCGGTCGGGCATGTTGGGGAGCCGCATGTAGGTCACCTGGGCGACGGCGACGGGGGCGCCTTTGTCATCGAATAGATCAACGGCGACGGGGCACAGCGTTTTGCCAAGCTTGATGACCCGTGCTGATGCTGTGACATCGGCTAGACACGGTGCGAGGAATCGGATGTTCATGTCCGTGGTTGTGAGAACCTCGTCAGGGCCGGTCAACGTCATAATGGCAAAGCAGGCAATGCTATCGGCAAGGGTCATGAGCAGACCACCGTGCAGAGACTCAAACACTCCATCGAAGCGTCGCTGGCGTGGCATCGTGGCTTTGCAGAATCCCTCTCCATAGTGGTCGATCCGGAGTTGGAGTGTATCGACGATCGGAATGTGGGTCACACGCTCCATCAGACGTTTCTCAAGAAGCGAATCCAGCACGGGCAGTTCCTCCTTCTTTTCGTGCGATGGGGGAGTATACCGGGGTGGCGCGGGCCCCGACAGGACATAGATGGGCATGGAAGCCCGTTGCTCCGCGTTTGCGGTCATCTGCATCCTTTGACGCAGCACCCAATTGTCCATGCTCGAATTGGTGCGTCAGGGACACACGCTACCGATCTTGTATCATCGTGCGGACTGAAGCCCATGGCTCGGGGTCGCGCGTATCGAACCGTCGTGACTCGACCGGGTATTACGAGATCGGCATGGCGGATTCGGCGAGACCGGGCTGGGGAAGAGGAGAGACCGCCTGCTGCGCGGGCGCGTCGCGCTGAGCCAGTAAGGACGGCTGCAGGCCGGGGTACTTGCGCAGCCATCCGCGCAACTGGGTGGCGGTGACGGGGTGGTTGCCGAGCATCGAGATCTCGGTCGCCGCGGCCAGGTTTCCGATGTACGCGGCTTCCATGAGGCTGCACCCGGTGGCCAGGGACAGGGTCGCCGCTGCCAGCAGGGCATCCCCACAACCGAGGCGATCGACGGCATGATGGGCGAACGAGGGAAATTGCTCGCTGCGCAACCGGCCGGACCATTCGGGTGAGGTGCGATCCTGGCTACGCCTCTCAAACACGACCATGCCTCGCTCTCCGAGTGTGACGAAAAGGTGTCTCGCCTGTGTTTTCTCCAGCATTTGCCAGGCTATGGCGGAGAGCCCTGAATCATAGTCGTTGAGCGAGGCCCGCAGCTCGCGCTCGGTAGGGCAAAGCAAGTCCACGTGTCGGAAGCTGAGCAGGTTGGCACGCCCACCGCTCACGTCAGCAGCCAATATCCTCACGTTATGACGAACTGTTGGCAGTACGCGTGCGAGCAGGCTTCCGGTTATCATTCCATAACCGAAGTCACAGAAGATGACGATGTCGGCACGGCGACACTGTTTTTCGATTATCGCCGCGGTCTCCCGCTCGGCCACTGAATCCAGCGGAAAGGTGTGACCCTCGTCCACCTTGAATAGCTTGTTGTCATCTGCCAGGAACCGCGATTTCTCGACGATCGTGGGCCGAAGGGGCAGCAAGTGGGCTTCGACACCCTCACGGTTCAGCAAGGTCGCAACGGTTTCTGATCGCTCGTCATTGCCGACTGCACCCAGGAAGGATGCCTGGGCTCCCAATGCAGCGACGTGCCGGGCAACGATGGCCGCACCACCAACGTATCGGCGCTCGTCCCGTTGTGCAAGACTGATCATCGGCGACTCGCTTGCGACACCAAGGGCGTCACAGAAGACGTAACGGTCGATCACAACGTCGCCCACGACCAGGGCACGGACGCCGCCAAACCGCCCCATGGCCCTCTCGACCGAGGCCGCCGTGAGCCCGTAGCGCTTGGCCAGATACGCGAGGCGGTGCGACGCGGCGTCTTGACCCGGCGGCATTCGTTCAATCAACTCGGTGGAGCTGAAAACGACCTCTCCACTGGAAAAGATCATTCGCCCGCCGTATGACTCGACCGTTCCCTTCTCCGCCAAGAACCCGGGGTCGGTGGAGTGCTCATATTCGCGTCCCTTAACGTAGACGTCGGGCCTTACCTGCCTCAGGATTTCCTGAGCGGTTGGTGAAGGATCGACGTAGACGTAGTCGACGAACATCAACGCGGCGAGGTTCTCCGCTCGAAGTTCCTGAGGGATGTAAGGTCTCTGGTCGCCTTTGGAGATCTCGGAGTCACCTGTGAGGGAGACGATCAGGACATCGCCCTGCTGCCTGGCGAACTCGAGATAGCGGACGTGTCCGGGATGAACGATGTCGAAGCAGCCATGGCATTGGACGATGGTCTTGCCGGTCTCCCGGGCCGCGGACACAACCGCCAGAAGTTCGTCCAATCCAAGGATCTTTCGATGCAAGCTTGATGACATCAATCGGCCTCGGCCAATGCTATTCCTGCAGCAATATCGGTGCTCCGCCGTGCACGAAATGAGGCAAGTCGTAGTCCGTCATGAGCTTGACGATGCTCGTTTCCCACGGCTCCCGGTCCAACTCCGCCGGACCGTTGCTCCCTTCAAATGGGAAGCGAGAGAGCGCCAAGGCACATTTCCGTACTGATATCGGCGGTTCGCAGGCGTGATTCGCACGCTTTTCCATATCGATCGTCTGATCGGAGGGCTCGCGGTTGAAAAGCACACGGTGGACGGTACCATCTCGTTCCATTCGCCGGCGCGGTTCGCATCGGCGGTCGAGGGCGACGTCCCCCAAGATGGCGCGGCACGGACAGACGGTGCCCGGTCGATGTGAGCCGATCGCTGGAGATGCGCAACATCATGCCGTTCCCCTGGACATTGCAGGGCTACATCTTTCGGGAGATGGGCAAGACGTTTCTGCTTGCCGCCGTCGCCCTAACCGGCGTATTGGGTTTGGGGGGTGGGCTACTGCAAATGATGAAGTTCGGGGAGACGACTCCCGAGCAGGTGGCCCGCCTTATGGCTTTGCTGGTTCCACTTTCTGCATCCCTGACGCTTCCGATCGCGGCGTTGTTCAGCGCGGCGGCGACCTATGGCCGCCTCAGCGCGGACAACGAGTTCGTCGCTTGTCGCAGCAGTGGGATCAACATGCACGTTCTGTTCCTCCCAACGGTTATCCTAAGCCTGCTGGCGGCCAGCACGAGCTTCGGCCTGACCAACTATATGATCCCCGGGATGGTGCGCAGCTTGGACGAGTTCCTCAGGGCCGACCTCGGCAAGCTGATTCAGCAACAGCTCAACCAGCCTCGAGGGTTGGAGTTGGCCAAAGGCCGGTATCGCGTGTATGCAGATGACTATACCGCAGATCCCTCGGATCTGACCCAAATCACGCTCCACCGCGTTGCTTTCGTCGAGCTTGCCGAAGGACAATGGGTGCGCTATGGAACCGCCCGCGAGATCCATCTGCGTTTCGATCTTGCGGAAGAGCGCATTCGCGTGTCAGGTTGGATGGTGGACCTGAGCTATTACGACCAGAAACTCGACCGCTTCGTCGAGGAGGCTTCGCAGATCATCCCGACCAACGAGTACAAGACCCCCGTCCCGCAGGAGATCAAGTTCCTCAATCTCAATGAGCTGCTTCACTATCTGGCAGCGCCCACGGAATGGTATAAGGTCCGACAGGAAATCGAGCGTTTGAGGAAAGCGCTGGGAGCGAAAATGCTTTACGAGGTCGTGCGCGATGAATGGCATAGCGCAAGCAGCATAGTGCTCCAGGATGAGAGAACGCGCTACGTCATCCAGCCAGAGGCCATGCCTTACGATCCTCATAGCCCCGCTCTTCAACTCGTGAACGTGCACATCGACGAGCACCAGGGCGATCGTGACCGATCGATCGTTGCGGAACGGGCTTCCATCGAGATGGTCAACGGCGCGACGTTGGACGAGAGCAGCCTGGTCATCCAGGTGCACAACGCCCGCTTAAGCGTCGGCGGGACGACGATCGAGCGGGTCAAGACAACTCTGGACCCGGTGCGCATCCCGCCTCAGATTATCAGTCGAGTCCGTGCGATCCCGGAGTCTCAGCTATTGGACCAACCTGATGCCGGATCCGACGAACGCCTCGCACAATGGGGTGCCCGGGCAAGATTGGCCCGCGATGAGACCGTGCGCAGAATCGTCGCCGCGATCCACGAGCGAGCGGCCTTTAGCATAAGTGTATTCATGCTGTCGATTCTGGGTGCCGCGTTGGGGATTGTCCTGCGCGGTGCCCATTTAATGACAGCCTTCGGGATCAGCTTCGTACCGATGTTGTTTGTGATCATCATGATCGTGACCGGCAAGCAGATGTCGCATAACGCGGGGACGCACGGGCTTGGTCTGCTGGTGATCTGGAGCGGTATTCTGGTGGTTGTCGGTCTCGACGTCTGGATCTTGACACGGCTACTACGGCGATAGTCAGAGAGCGAAAGCGATGCTCACCATACTCGATCGATACATACTCCGCTCCCTGCTCGTCAACTACATGATTGCCCTGGGGGTGATGCTGAGCCTCTACGTGGTGCTGGACATGTTCGTCAACATGGATGAGTTCACCGAGGAGGGGTATCCGCTATCGGTCGTCGTCCGCAACATCGGCAGCTACTATTGGCCGAACTTGTTTCTTTACTTCTCCCAGCTTTGCGGTGCGATTACGCTGTTTGCCTGTATGGCTGCGATCGCACGGATGCGGAAGCTCAACGAGATGACCGCGGTGCTGGCGTCAGGGGTGAGTTTGTATCGCCTGGCCATCCCGGTCGTAGCGTTTGGGATCGCCACGACCGCCCTTCAGATCGTGGACACAGAATGGCTGATTCCCCAGGTAGCTCACAAGCTCGCCAGAGATCACGACGACGTCGATGGAAAGAGGGCGTTTGAGGTCCTGTTTGTTCGCGACAGTAACGATGCGTTGCTATCCGCCAGCCAGTTCCACCCGACTCGGCGCGACTTGCAGAAGCTGCTGGTACTTACGCGCGACGAAGAAGGTACCATAACGCAGACACTCGAGGCCGACCACGCAACCTGGATACCACCGGCGATGCCTGGAACGAAACTGAAAGGCCGATGGCGATTGGAGCGCGGGCGACAAGTTTCTCGGCTCGACACCGACAGCCCTGGTATTGGCCCGCGGAGCGCGAAAGTCGTCACTTATCCGAAGTACTACGAGAGCGACTTGACCCCAGAGGCCATTCAGTTGAGACAGGCCACCGGCTGGATAACCTTCCTCAGTCTGCGCCAACTGGGCGAGCTCGAGCGGCGAGGCGGCCCCATGCAGGCTGCCGTCATTCAGACCAAACACGCCCGGCGGACCGCGCCCATCGTGAACATGGTGTTGGTGCTGCTGGGGCTTCCGTTCTTCTTGAGCCGGTCGCCGGCCACCGTCCTCAGTGACGCGGGGAAGTGTATGGTAGCATGCGGATTGTGTTACGTGTGCACCTTCGTTGCCCAGAGTATCCGCACGGAATCATCCTCCGCGTTGCCCACCTGGATCCCCATCTTCGTCTTTGGCACACTGGCCGTCGTGCTCATCGACCGCATCCGGACTTAATGCGTCTACCACGACGTAACCGCAAGCGCCAGGGAGTGATCCCGTTCGGCCTGCGAACGCGGTTGGGTCACACCTTGTGAGCTATTGCCGTTGGCGGGACATTCTCGTCGCCGACGAAGGATAACCTCGCGTAACTACAGCACATCGTCAAGGTTGAGCTTCACGAAACTGACTTATTTTGACGGAACAATTCCGAGTGGTCCACGTATTCGTATATACGAAGGGCCGGTCAGTCACTTAAGCGGGTTATGGTGGCGCGGGTGACGCCGCTTAGAGCGTAGGACAAGACTGTGTGGTACAGGCCTTGGGCCCATGCAAACGCCGGCAGGACGCCGGTGCCACGCGGTACTGCTCAACGTTGTTGCAGATGCAAGATCCGTGGCAAGACAGAACAGTCCATCGGAGAAAGGAGATCAAGAATGGTTCATCTGATTTCGCTGATTATTAGCTTGCTTCAGGCATTCTAATTGTGAACTGGGGGCCTTAACGTCCCCCGTATTTCTTTCCTGAAAGACACTGTCGGAGCAGGTGGTCCCACCCCGCCTAATCCGGCAGTGTCACTATTATGTCTTTCTTAGGCTCGTGGCCCATCGCAGACCGCATCACGTTCCACCTTGGTGAAATGTGGGGTCCCAGGCCACGGCTTGGATGAAGACGTGGTTGCCTAAGTGCCCGCCTTACTGTCCTTTTCGTCCGGCCGGAATCGAAAGACGCTCCCCACGCTGGGCAGTTCACATCGAGCGCTGAAGTGTTCCTTGAAAAGCCTTCGGGTGTCGTCGCCGGTGCAGTGGCATGGCGCAACACGTTCGACACCGAAGTCCTTGAGGTGATCGATGACGGTGTTGGCTTGCAACGTCGTATGCCGCATCATGTGGAAACCGCCAAGAACGAGTCGGATCGGTCCTCCGGTTACCTCCTTGGCCCGAGCAGCCATGTTGTCCACACCGGGATGGGCACAGCCGGTAATCAACGCCCAACCCTCGTCCGTACTGACACACAATCCGTGTTCTTCGATGGCCCCTTGTCCGAGTGTGCCGGTGGTTCGAACGCCCGGGCAGAGTTCGATGGACTGGGCACCCTCGATCGGTTGAGTGCCAATGGATCGCGCATGTTCTTTGAATGCTTCGGGAAAGCCAATCGGCAGGTAGACCGGAAGACCGGTACGTTCAATGGCCACTGAAGGTAAGCCGCCGGTATGATCCCAGTGGATATGGCTGAGCACGACAACGTCGATCTCTTTGACGTCGACATTCAGTTGACGCATGTTCGAAAGCAGCGCCCATCCGGCACCACCAGTGTCAAAGAGGATGGTCTTTTGGAAACCACGGATCACACAGCCAAAGCCCCACTCCGAGATCAGTCCCTCCCGACCGGGATTGTTGTCGTACACGATGGTCATCATAAGATCCTCCTTCCGGGGGCCAGGACGCCCCAAAGCCTCATCCCCCACAAGAGCTGATCGGGCAAGATCGGGTAGCCAGATCGGTGCGGTCAGCCCGGCGATGACGATCTCGCGCCGCCCGGCGCTGATTCTTGCGTCCTTTGTATCGTCCTTCATCGCGGTTGCTCCAGAGTGTGTGTTCGCCTGGCAATAACATTTCCGGAGACTGCGTAGCGGGTCAATCGAACACGTAACGCCCGTCGAACTCCACGCCATGAACGTTAAGGTGTAATCAACGGGTGCCGACGTTTTGTCGAGAACACGACGTGAAAGAGGATTTGCGCGTAGGTTCCCGGCATGATCGTCCTTCGTCCCTTCCGGGACGAGGGGGAAATACAAAAAAGACACCCCACGATCTTTTAGCTAGGTAGGGCAGGGCGATGATCTGCCGGAGGCGGGGCGTTGACCTGCCGCAACTATGGCAGCATGAAAACATGTTCTCCGGCGCTGAGATGGTAAAGGCAGGTGATTCACTTGCCCTACCCTACTGGGATGTTGACCTTGGGTAAAGTTGGGGAGGTCGTCCAGAGCGCATAACGTATGGAACGGTCCGTCCCCCACCCTTCGCCCCGTGGTGTGAGACGTCTGGCTGCCAGCGACGTAATGGGGCGAAGGATGGGGCACCCGGCCATTGCGATGCCTGACACGGGCCCACGTCCCAGAGACACGGCCCCCACCAACAAGGCGACCTCACTTGGCAGCCTTCTTGCGCATCTTCGACTTGCTCGACTTCCCGTTGGTCTTGCGGAGCAGCTTTCGGAGGCTTTCCGGCGGATTGCTCATGTTCGCCCGGCCCTCGGCCATTGCCCTGGCCCACTCCCGGTAGACCCATTGCGTGTCCTCGTCACACTCGAAGTACAACAAGAATCCCGCGGCGCAAGCGAGTTGCTTCTGTCCGTGGTCCAACTCGAAATACCGTCGATGTAGTTCTTCCGGCAGCTGAGACGCAATTTTAACGTACCTCGGCATCGCAGCATTAAAGCGACACGTCGGCGCTCAATCTACCTAGTAATAAGCTAATAAAAATCTAGGAACTACCTTGACATTGTGCGGCCCATCGCGTATATTAGCTATAGGACATCGTGTTTCGGTAGGACCGCTCGGTCGGGGTTCTGGACAGGCGAACCGCGATCGGTGGTATTGTCTTGGCAGGCAAACCGTCAGACCAGCGCTGCCCCTATTGCGCTGGCGTCACCATCTGGCCAAGACCTCCTCGCCCGGGTCAGGGTCCGCGCTTATCATGCGGGCGCTGCCCGGTGCGCGAGGTCGTGTGGACTGAACTTGACGGTTTGTGCACGGCTTTTAGCGCATCGGGTGGCGCCCGTTTTCTTGGAACGGCGAAGGGACAATTGCGAGTATCGAATGAAGGCCTTCGGTTCGACCATCGCCGACACGTCCGCCCGCTGCACAGAACGACAGATGGCGGGAACCCTGAATGATTGGCTCGACCATCGTCGTGAAAGTCCGCGCGGACTGAAGTCCGCGGCTCGGGTTTGCCAGAGTTCCTAGATTGAATCGCGGTCGGCAACGACCTGCGCGATCTGTGCGCGCGGGGGCGAGTGGCACCCGGCGACCCCCCTCTTTCCCCCCTTGGCAAGGGAGGATGTCGCGAGCCGCCCCGGGACGGCTCGGATGGGAAGGGAGAACGTGTCATGGCTAAACGGCGGTTTCTGAGCAAGAAAGAACGCGACGCCGCCGCGTGGAAGGCTTTGCCGGAAAGCGACCGACGATGCATCACCGCCCTCATCATCATCTCAAGAGTCCTCCGCGAACAGGATATCATCTATCGCGAGCCGTCCGCGTCGCTACGGCGTTCGCTCCGAAAGCTCGACCGCAACACGTTGTACGGGGTCATCGCCGAGTGCTTGTACGCCTTGCTCGATGCACCCGTGATCGAACGCATCAAGAAGGCGCACCGCGAGGGCGAGGCCGAAAAAAAGAAGCGCATATCTGCCGCAAAGAAGAAGAGTCGAGCCAAAAAAAGTCCCGCGCCAAAGCGGCGCAGAAGGAAAGGACCATCCAAATGATCGCACCGGCTTCTGTTAGGTTCAACGGTAGCGATGCCCGCGTCGTCCTATCCCGTTTCGCCGAAGACGGAGGGCGCGAAGAAACGGGTGAAGCACCCGGCGCCAAACCGTGTTTTGCCCTGTCCACGCTGCTGGTCGACGTGGGGCGTCATGAGGAACTGGACCTGGGCACGCTGAGCTATCACGTACGCCAGTCGGACGCGACAGCCGCCGACGGCTATTGGCACGCGTCGATCAACGAGGCCC
>CAYOQG010000219.1:0-10275 GCA_964405925.1 uncultured Phycisphaeraceae bacterium
CAGCATGCCAGATCGGAACGCCGGCGCGTAGATGGGGTTCATTCAGCGGACACAGAATTACATAGGTATGCTGCATCTGGCCCTCGGTTGAATCACTTATCAGGCGTCAGGACTGTTTCTGGGACAGGCTCTTAACTCATTTTGAGCGCAGTGCCCATGCGTCCGACAGGACCGGAGGGAAGTGGGCAGGGCGACGGAAGAAAGCAAAGCCGACGTGTTGGCAGGGTCGGCTGCCACCACGCCGGCTGTTATGAACCAATCGGATTACGGGCTACTGACCCGCGACTTTGCCCGACTACGGATGACCACTTGGTTTGGCCACCGTGGGCGACGGGATGCTCCCGTTTGTGATGCTGACGTCGAAGGCCAGGATCCGGAAGTCTCCGTTCATGTCGCGCCGGTCGTCATCCGGGCCGGCAAAGGTCGGGATGCCCGTGTTGATCACGTTGACGTCGAAGCCGAACACTTGCCCGTCGTTGCTCGCGTCACCGACCTGCACCACGTACTGCAGCTCGAACGGTGAGACACCCGACCACCCACCGTGGTTGGCCACCGCGTACCAGTGACGGTGTCGTAGCGTGCTCCCGTTCTCCCAGACTCGCAACACGCGCGGCTGGCCGCTGCCGTTGTTCTCGACCGTGAAGGAAAACTGGTTCGACACGTCTGGCCCGAACGCACCGGCTGGGAGCATCTCGCGGATGAGTATCTCTCCCGGTCTGGGAACGCTGATGTCATCATCGAACCAGATCCGCACGATATTGTGCTGGGAACGCCACAGGCTGTGCTCGTCCTCTGGATTCGCCCGGAGAATTCTCGCGGGGAACGTCGAGTGATCGGCGGTGACCAGGTTGGCGACGATCGTCGGGTGAGCCGGCGATAGTGGAGGCTTGTCGAACAGCGGGATGCAGCCGGTCGGATGAATATACGTCGTATTCGGCGGAACACACTCGATCTTGGAGTTCACGCGAAGCGGCTCATGGTTATAGGCGTACACATTTGCCCCAAGGTCGACCTCGAAGAAGACGTCGAAGAAGCTGTCCGCCATCGTATTGTCACCGCGCTGCTCGGCGATGACGCCATATGACGGCCACAGGACACCACCCTGGCCAAGCCCATCACCGGCGGTCAGGGTCACAGCACCACGAGTCAAGACCATCGAGACAATCTCCGTGTCGAGCACGTCCGGGTGGCCGTCGATGGGACGGGTACCCGGGAAGTGGATCGAGTCATCGCGCGGGTAAGAGCGCCGCACGGTGACCGGGCCCGTCAAGCGCAGGCTCGTGTCGGGTCGGCAGTCAAGGTCGAGATCAAGCCCGACCAAAGCAGCGCTGGGCATGTCGTCGATGCCGCCCCTGCACCCGTCCACCCAGTGTATCCCGGGACCGCAATCCTCGCAGGGCTCATCGAACTCGCACGCGTCGTCGACGTTGTTGCCGTTCCCATCACCTTCGCACTGGGTGCCATACCCTTGCGGCTCGCCACCAAGCTCCTGAACACACTCGTGTGGGGGTAGATCCTGGCAGCGCCCTTCGGGCAGGCAGCAGGCCTCGCGGCAAATCTCGTGGGCAATCTCGGCACACGGCGGCGCCCAGACATCCTCGCAACATCGCGGCTCGACCTCACAGACACTCAAGCAGCAAGCCTCATTATCACAGTACGGGGAGTCATTGGGCACGAAGCAGTCGCCCGTGGCCGGGTCACCGCATTCCAGATGCGTCGAATGATCCGCACGAACGAGTCGGGCGACCACGTCGCCCTGGCCTACGTAGGGTGAGTTATACAACGGGATGCAGTCAAACGGATGAATGTATGTCGTATCCGGAGGTACGCAGTCGATCTTCGAGCTCACCCGCAGCGGCTCATGGTTGTACACGTAATGACCGCCCCCGAGGTCAACTTCGAAGAACACGTCGAAGAAGGTGTCACCAAGGGTCGGCTCGGCTCGTTGCTCGACGATCGCGCCGAGTGAGCGACGCAGGACACCCGCTTGACCGAGACCACCACCGGCAATCATGGTCATTCCACCACCAGTCAGATGCATCGCCAGGATTTCGGTGTCGAGCACCTCGAGATGCCCGTCCAGCGGGGCGAGGCCCGGGAAGTGCATCGAGTCATCGCGCGGGTCGGAGCGGGACACGTTTACCGGTCCGGTGAGGCGGACGGTCGTATCCTGCACGCAGTCGCCATCCATGTCGATCCCGATCAAGGCCCCGCTGCCCATCTGGTCGTTGCCCGCGCGGCACTGATCAATCCAGTGCGGGCCAGGGCCGCAATCCTCGCACGGCTCTTCGACCTGACAGGCGTCGTCGACACCATTCTGGTCTGAATCGCCCTCGCATTCGGTGCCCACCCCTTGCGGGATGCCACCTTCGAGCTCGGCGCAAATGTCAGGCGGCAGATCCATACAGGAGCCGTCTGGCAGACAGCAAGCCTGCGGGGGGATACAAAGCTCCTGGGCAGCCGCCACACACTGCAGATCCCACATGACCTCGCAGCAGCGCGGCAGTTGGTCGCAGACACGCACGCAGCAGTCTTCATTGTCGCAGAATGGGGTCCCGTTCGGCTCGAAGCAATCACCTGTGACTGGATCACCGCAGTCGGGATATGTCGAGTGATCCGCGGTCACCAGATAGGCCACGACTTCACCCTGGCCTTCTATCGGTGACGTAAGCAACTTGACGCAGTCAATCGGGTGAATGTACGTCGCATCGGGCGGCACGCAATTGATCTTGGCGATGACCGGGAGGGGATCCTGATTGTACACATAGTTGCCTCCACCCAGGTCCACCTCGACGAATACCTCGAAATGGCTATCGCCAAGGGCCGCGTCGCTGGGCTGCTCGACGATCGCTCCGAGGGAACGCCGCAACGGAATCTGGCCAAGCCCACCGCCGGCGGTCATGGTGACACCACCACCGGAGAGTGACATGGATACGATTTCGGTGTCGATGACCTCGAAATGACCATCAATCGGAGCACTGCCCGGGAAAAAGTCCGAATCATCAAGCGGGTTGGATCGACTAATATGGACCGGACCGCTGAGCCGCACGGTCATGTCGGCTACGCAGTCACCTTCCAGGTCAATGCCGATCAAAGCCCCGGTCGGCATGTGATCGGTGCCTTCCCGACACTCATCGATCCAATGCGGTCCTGGACCGCAATCCTCGCAGGGTGGTTCGGGTTCGCAGGCATCGTCCATGTCGTTGCCATTTTGATCGCCGAGGCAGAAGGTCCCAGGTCCTCCCGGAATGCCTCCTAGTTCTCTGCAGACGTCCGGAACTTCGTCAATGCACTCACGCCCGTCGGGGCTGCAGCATGCCTGCGTCGGGATGGGGCATGTGAAGTCGCGGCAGTCTTCGCCCTCGAACCATTGGCCGCCGCGTTCGAGGCACGGAATTTCCTCGGTGTTGTCGACGCATTCACCGTTGATGCAGCACGCGCCAATCGGACCAGGACATATCGTGTTCGCGCACGTCGTCCCAAGACCCTGGAAGAGTCCATACGCCTCTTCGCACGCGCGTGGGGTCGTATCTAGGCAGTCGGCGGGCTGGCCGACACCGCGTGAAGCCACGTCTAAATCCCGATGTACATCGGGATCGCCGAAGAACGTGGCAGGCTCCGCGTCCTCACCTCCCCGTGGTGGAAGCGGCTCTGAACATCTGAGCAGACATAACTGCACATCGTCGCAAAGATTGGTTACACACACGGTGCCCCGTGGGCAGTCAGCCGTTCCGCGACACTGCGGAGGATTCGGCAGTTGATCGATGTGCACGCAGTCCAACTCTCCTTCAGTTGTCGTCACGCAGGTGCAGTCGAAGGTGCCGTCGCAGGGGAAGAACTGCCCAACTTCGCAGGTATAGCCATCCGTGCAGGTGTAGGGAGCACAGCAGGCACCTGTTGTCGCTCCCGGACAAGTCACCATCGAGCAATCTTGACCGATAAACCATGTGCCACCCGCGCCCTCACACTGTCCGGCTTCCATGACTCCGATGCACTCACCAGCGACGCAACAAGCGCCGAGCACAGGACACCTGACTCCAGCGCAAGACGTTCCGGGTTCTCGCGGGTCACCGCCCAGAGTCAGACACTCTTCGGTCAGTGCATCGATGCACCCACCATCAAGGAAGCAGCACGCACCGGAGACCGGGCAGGTCTGATCACGACACACCGTCTGGTCACCCTGATAAGCTCCGTCATAGACCTCGCAGGTGAGCTGATCGGTCTCGATGCACCCTGCCATTGGCACGCCACCTCGTTCCAGAACCTCAGGATTCAAGACACGAGCCGGGCCAATCTCACCGGGCTCGAGTGCCCGTCCCGGCGGGATTTCCAGTGGACATCCTGAAAGCACGCAGGTAGGGGTGTTCTCGTAGCAGCCAGTGTCGAGCACGCAGATCATCCCGGTCGGGCACACCCCGTCCAGACACTGCGGGCCACAATTCTGAGCGACGTCGATACATGCGATGTCACCGTCGTAGGTGCCAAAACAGACACAACGCCCCAGATATCCGCTGCAACTTGGGACGAACGGAGCGCCAAGAACGTAAGGCTCTGTGCACGCATAGGGGGGACAACAAGCCCCGTTAGGCGGTGGACAAGTGACCGTCGAGCAGTCCTCTTCGTGGAACCAGTCACCACCGGCGTTGTCACACTCGAGCTCTTCCATGACGCCGACGCAATCGCCGTTGACACAGCAGGCCCCCAGACACGTATCGCGTTCACAGGAAACACTATCGCCGATGTAGATCCCACTGGCTTGGTAGCAGATGAGCTCGGGGATTTCCAAACAGGAGACGTTTGGGGTGCCTTTGTCGGCAACCCCGATGTTCATCGGGGTGCTCGACCCCGCCGTTGTCAGCTCGAGGTCGATCACCTGCGGCGAGGCGGCTGCCTCGGGTAGATCATTCGCGGCTGCACCGCCCAAAGGACAAAGCGCCGCACAGACCGGCCCGTCACAACACGAGCCGACCCAACAGAAAGTACCCTGCGGGCAGTCGCTGGAACCATTGGGGCACGGTGCCAGGCCTTCGCAGAACTGGGCGGCAGTGGCACAGACCCCATCGCCGTCGGCTGAGAGTGCACAAACACACTCGCCACCTCCACAGCCTGAGAAGTTGCCGCACGTACCCGGAGTGCAGGTACCCCCGCCATGGATACAACAGGCACCCAGCGTTTCACCACCACACTCGATGGCGCCCGTGCAAGGTGTGCCATCGTCGTAGACGTCGAGCTGAAAATCACCACTGGCGCCACCGAATCCGTGAACGAGAATCAGGTACTCTGTGTCGTACTGGGAACACCACGTCACGGTCGACGATAGCGGCGAGTGGTCGACGCAGTCGTCGTCGTTCCCGACAACACAGGCGAGTGTGTCGCAACCAAAGCAGTACACGCTGAGCTTGGTGTCATAACCCGTGCCGTCGTTGCACGTGGTTGCGGTCATCCTGTGGCCGGTACCCCTAACCCTGTACCACACACCAGGTGACGTAATCGTCGTGCCGCACGCAAGCACATCATCCACGCTGGCACAGAGCGTTGTACCGAACATGCTCGACGGGAGATCGGAGCCGAGGTAAGTGGCGTCTTCGCAAAGATCATTTGAGGGAACCTCACCGGGATCAGGCGTGAAATCGAACCGGAAGCGCAGGGTGCCTCCGCCAGGCACGTTGTAATCAGCAACCTCAATGTAAAGTGGTATGCCCCCGGTGACGGGAAGATCAGCAATCCAGGATGTCAGAAACTCGCCACACCCGTCATCGTCACACGCGATCTCACTCAGATCGCCACAGACTCCGGTATAGACTGTCAGGACCGTGTCATACTCGCTGTTGCACGTCTCGACCGTGATCGTGCCGTCACAAGGTGGTGTATAGGTGTACCAGACGGTGTTGGAGTTAGCGTTGAGCGTACAGCTCGGAACAGGGTCGCTCCCTTCTTTGGTCGCCCCGCGGGTATCCATATCGCTGGCGTAGGGTGTCGAATAAATCACGTACGCATCATCACAATCGTCGTTGGGCGGTCGCACAGGTGGCGCGTCCTGTTCCCGGCCGAACCAAACGTGGCGGGGTTCGACATCGTCATTGTCCGGTCCGCCTTGCAATGTGAAGCCCGTCCCGATCCATGTTTCCGGGAAACGTGAGTGGGGACGGGTAGTTAGGTAATCACCCCATTTGTCACTGGCTGGCCCGTCTGTCCCCTGGGCAATCAGGTGAATTTCCGCAGGCGCGATGTTGGGGAACGACGGACTGAAGTTGTCCGAAATCCACACATCACACTGTGGATGAAGGTTTCCGCCGGAGAAGAATATGGTTCCTGCGACGTGTCCGCGTGAGTTGACTCCGACCGAAGGATAAATCCATGCACCCCCTTGGTCCCACCAGATCACCTCGTTGGCGATCAGTGCTCGGTCGCTCTCGCGGAAGCGGGCAATTCGGGTGTAAGGATCGGGGAACCCACCGTGGGCGGAGGAAATCCACATGAAACCAAGCTCGCCGAGTCCGTTGTTGTAGGCACCGAGGATCCTTGTGTCCGCCCGGGCACAGGCGTCGTTGCCGTCAGGACCGGGGCAGGTCATCCCGGCCGGGTCCCAACTGAACGCATCGTGAGCGACGTCGTCCAAAGTGATTGATCCGCTGCTTTCCTCCCAGCGGAAGATCCGGATCGAGTCCGTCGTATTATGGGCGGCCCAGTAAAACGTCGAGGTCGTTCCATGGCACCCACGCCACGAGGCCCGACGATCCGCCGGGTCCCACCCGAGCTGGTTCCAGTATCCGAAGCCGAAGCCCGAACATGTTGTCATCGGATCCAGCGGGAAGCGGGCCACGACACTGGTCACATAGCGTCTGCGGCAGGGAAACCCAAAGCACTGGCTGTCCGATGTGCAGGAACCCCAGTCGTTATTACCACCATCGCAAAACGTCTGCGTGGTGAAGACGTTCGTCGTGTAGTAGATGACGTTGTCGCCCAAAACCAGGTCCGGGAAGTCAAGCCAATGGTCTGCGGGAATGCCGAAATGGGCCGGATTGAAGTCGTAAAGACACCAGTTCAGGTTCTCGAGCGACGACACGCCGTTGGCGATCGCAAACCGGTGCGTGTTTGAGGTGGCGTCTCGATTGTACTGGAGAAGCCAGAACATCATATCGCGGCTCGGCTCGTAGATCACAATCTGGTCGCAGCAGAAACCACCATTGACAGAGGGGAACGTGGTGTAGGGGTCGACGTGCAGCCAGGTGTGGCCGTCGTCATAGGAGATCGCCGCGTACCAGTTGCCGCTTTGGAAGATGACGCGGTCGTTGTTGCCGACGCTGGGTTCAGCCACGACGCTTGTCGAAGCCCCGGCTGGAGTCACGGGCTCATTGACGAAAAACTGGAAATCGCCCGGGGCGCGCGTCTGGCCGGGAAGACCAACTGGACCACCGGGCTCCGTGGGCGGGTCCATAGGCATAGCCTTATCCGGCGCTCCGGTCACAGGGATGGATGGTCCCCTAAGCCGCTCAGCCTCACATGCCTGCTGGACCATCTGGCGGAGCTCCGGTGTCAACTCCGGCGGTTCCGGCAGCAGCTTCACATCGACTCGGTGCCCCTCCACCCAGCCCATCTGCGTCTCGACCTGCCCGCCGGCTTTTGCCCGTGCCAAGACAGGCATGTCCTCTGGGGAGACCCTGTGAATCTCGGCGGGCGCGCCCTGCGACATCTCACGGTCGAGTGCGAGCTTCTTCGTCAAGTCGACGGAGCCGCCAGCCTCACGTTGTTTGACTGATGGTGTGGAAACACGCACCGCGTCGGGAGCACGAACGGATCGTTCGGCAGATCCCGTCAAGACGGGAGTCTTGCCGGGCTGATCCTCCACCGCCATCGGTGCCAGAATGTATGCCGTCGCTAGCAACGCCGCGACTGCCAACATTCCCGTGTTGGCTAGGCCGTAACGCCGCGTCATGTGGCCATGCCTCCGCTGTCTACTCTGCACGTTCATAACCTCAAGTCCTTCATCTTGGGCGGGCTCCCGTAGCCGCGGGTCGACTCCGCTGGCCACGGGTCCGCCGGCTCCGTTCAACTCCAATAAGAAGCACCAAACTGGTCCGACATCCTTGTATTTCGCTCTTGACTCAGCGGATTCCCCCTTGACACGTCGTGGCGGGTGGCGCCCCCTTGACAAAGAAGCCAGCGTGCTTCTTAGTCAAGGGTCGCACCCGACCCCGCAAGGCTGGGCGCGACGAGTCAAGGGCGGAATGCTCGCTCCGCGACCGGCGTGCGCCGCACGCCCTGCTATGTCAAGGGGGGCGGCTGCCCGTCCGGTCGCCCGACAAACAACAGGCCTGTCCCACGCGAGGTCGTTACGCGACCTCAGAAGTCTCCAAAGCCACGGGTCTGCTGAGCGCGTCACGCAAGCCCAGGGCGCCGTCGATCGGGTCAACGTGCCTGTCATCATGTATGGTTTGCGCTCTGCAAAAATGTTTATTCAACTCTCCCCAACTACCGGCTGTGCCTGGCCGATCCACGCAGTGCTGCGGCTGCCCCTTGCAGGGGGGCGGCGGCCCCGCACGTTGACACACGGTCGTGTTTCCAGCAACCGGCCCTTATCCACCTTCCCCTCCGACGGAACAAGTTATGCGCCGTTGGGGATGTCGCACGTGGCGTCGTTTGGCTTCTCCCACCGAACGATTGCACCTACGGCGCTCATAGACGGTCTGGTCTACTCACCCACAGCCGTGGGCTGAGTAGTCCCCTAACCCCTGCCAACCGCTCTATTGAACTCAGTATAGTGTTTTTGGGACGAGATGGAAGAGTTAATGCCTCAAAACACGCAATTCACAACTGTCGCCTCGCTTTCGAGCGCGAGGATTGTGAGGCATGGGTGACCGCATTGACTTTGTGGACACACTCGTATCGCCAGTGGCTGCGCGAGAGGATCGGGTTTCTTGCAGCGCGACAACAGCAACAATAAGACAAGATTATGGGACGGGGCTTGGCCTGCGGTGCTGCACCCTATGCGGTTGAGGTCAGCCGTCGACTTGAATCTCACAGAACAGACTCGAGTGGTCCACCTCCACAAGCCGAAAGTGGACACCGATCGAGGAACAAAGGGCGGCAAACCTGTCGGGCGTGAAGGTGGTCGCTCTGAACCCGTCTTTGCAAACGATGACGCCGTCGCCGGTGCCTTGATAATCGATCTTGCCGATGAGGTCATGCTTGGCTTGCAGTTCAAACCATTGAAGCCGAGCCTCCCAAAACGCCTCGGAATAACTGGCAAGCAGGACAAGCCCACCTGGTTTAGTCGCCCGCGTACTGGTTTCAATCAGACGCCGCGGATCGACCTTGAAAGCTGATATTCCGTTCTGGATGCACACAACGACGTCGAAGACATCGGACTGAAAGGCTAGAGCGGCGGCGTCCATGACAAGAAGCCGACATTTTGGTGACGCCCCCAGTACCTCCTTGGCAAGCTGGATGCTCGACGCCGAATTGTCAATCCCAACAACGATATCAGCTTTGCCGATTAGTCTTTCGAGCACCCGCCCATAGCCGCAACCGAGTTCGAGGACGACATCAAAGGGTCGAATCCTGGTCAAGACGTGGTGGATTTCGGCTTTAAGGTACTGCTGTACGCGAGGGGGGGCCACTTCGTAGCATTTCCTCAGTCGCTCAGCCGAGAGTTTTTCTGCGTAGTAGCGGCTGTCTTGCGACATCATTCATCACCCAAGCAGCACCGATCAAAAAAGGTGCTCGCCCCCAATATATCAGATAACGAGAGGCAGGGCATCTGGACAACGCTGCACGAGCCGCGATGATACACCGAGGTCTGTTTAGGAGGATGCGATGATGACGAGTGGAGACGTCCCGAATTCGCTGGAGGCGTTGGAGCCAGGACTGGTGTGGCAGTTCTTCTCGCGGACGGCTGCGGTCCCCCGCCCCTCCAAAAAAGAGCAGCAAATACGTAAGGCCATGCGGGCTATGGCTCAAGAGCATGGACTCAGCGTCCGCGAGGACGGCGTTGGCAATCTGCTGATTGAAGCACCGGCATCATCCGGATTCGAGGACGCCCCGATCACCGTTCTTCAAGGCCACGTCGACATGGTCTGCGTGCAGAATGCCGACTCGAACGTGGACTTCGAGACCGAGGGGATTACCCCTGTCATCGACCGCGACAAGAGCAGCGGCGAGACAATCGTCCGAGCAAACGGGACGACACTCGGTGCCGACAACGGAATCGGCGTTGCCCTGGCCCTCGCCGCGGCTGTCAGCCCCGACGTCACCCGCGGCCCACTCGAGCTGTTG
>CAYOQG010000220.1:0-10260 GCA_964405925.1 uncultured Phycisphaeraceae bacterium
CCGCCCAGGTGGGTCAGTTTACCGTGCGGTTCGATGCGATCCCGAATGAAGCAACCATGGATGGTCTGGTGGGGCTCTCGCTCGGCGAGACGACAGACTTCGATCATTCGGCTGTCACCGTGCGGTTCAACTCCGAGGGATATATCGATGCCATCCGCGGGGACCTCCAAGGGTATGATGCGGAGACGATCGTATCCTATCGACCGGGCAGAGCGTACCAGTTTCGCATCGAGATCGACGTGCCCGAGCACGTCTACACCGCCTATGTAACACCAGCGGGCGGCGATGAACAACTCATTGCTGGTGGTTATCCGTTCCGTGCGGAACAGACCGAGGTGGTGGCGGTGGACCATTGGTCGCTGTGGGCGGGAAGGGGTTCCCATCACGTCTGCAACTTCCAGATTGGCGACTGCGCAACCGACTCCGATGAGGACGGTACGGCCGACTGTTACGACGGCTGTCCGAACGACGCAGCCAAGACCGCGCCGGGGGCCTGCGGATGCGGCAACCCGGAGTGTTATGCGCCCGGTGAGACACTGGGCCTGCAAGAGGACTTCAGCGCGTATTTCTCCGGTGACGACCCCGCTGACTGGGCGGACACGCAAGCCGACAACAGTATGGCAGTCGACGATTCGCTCTTTGAAGTCTATGAGATGGGTGAGGAGACCGTTTTCGGCACGTCGTCCAGCGCTGTCAACATCCATTCCCATTATATGGGCGCACTCGGCACAGTGAATTGGCTTTCGCTGACGTATCGTGGTCGGATGATGATCGACCATCCAAACGGTGGCGTAGGTGTCACTTTTTTGTCAGCTTATCCACACCGAGACGCATACTATCGCTTGCGACGTTATAACGACGGACCTTTCTATATCCATCCTCATGGAACGCAGATCACCAGCGGCGATTCAAACACTGGTGTAGTACCCCTTGCTGACGTGTGGTATCTCTATCGAGTCGAGGTTGAGAGCACAGAGGCTCAGACAATGGTTCGGGCAAAGGTGTGGCCTCAGACGGAAAGGGAGCCTGTCGAGTGGCAGGCGACCTGCTTTGACACAAGCTCGACACGGTTGAGTAGCGGAACGGTCGGGATCTGGAGTATGGGACCCGGTCATAAGTACTGGGATGACCTTCTGGTCGAGGCGCCATCGTGCGACGTTGACTTTGATGAGGACGGTGTCGGTGACTCATGTGACAACTGTCCGCGTGTGGCAAATCCAAGCCAGGTCGATCTTGATGGCAACGGCGTGGGTGACGCGTGCGAGCTCGACCGCGATCGCATCGACACGATATACGATGACGAGGTGGATGAGGCTGGCCTCATCCATCCACCGAACTGGCCACCGCCACCACCGGTTGAATCCTCGGGAGAAACCGAGGCGTCGGACGGAACCTACGATCGGGATGAGGATCCCGAATGGCCGGCGCATGACGGGACTCCGAAGGTACAGGACGGCGAAGCCGAACAGACACAGGGAGGGGATGAAAGAGATCCATTGGTGGGGGGACCTCCTTGCGGCGCCGGATTTGTTTCCATGTTTCCGATCGCGTGTTCGGTCCTGTTGGGCATCCAATTCCGTCGACGAATGACGGGCGGGGTGCGCGGGGCCATGCGGAACATGTAGCATCAGAACCGATAAACACGCCTCAAGATCGGTCGATCTGCGAGTTCGCACGATTCGGACTGAGTGCGGACGGCAACGTAGCCTGGTGGGTCGCAACGGTTAAGCCCCCACGGCGACAAGCTACGGACCCTCCGGTCCATGTGTCATGGCGCGGTCAGACCGCTGCAGCCAGACGCCGTTGCGTGTTCAAGCGCACGCGAGTCTCGCCGGGCAAACGCCGGTTATGAGTCACAATGCTCTCGGGGGCTTATCGGCCGTCGATGGTCGTATGTACTAGTAAACCAAACCGACACCTGGTAGCATGGGCCTTGTTGGGCTGGGACGCCTGGGGGAGAGGTGCGCTCCGACTGACAAGTTGAAGCAGCTGCCGCGTGGCAGGAGGTGTGACGCCGCGCACCGACAGGCAACCTGGGGGGTGATCATGGCGAATGATCATGGTGCCTCACGACACATGGGTCTACGCGTAATGAGCAGACTCGGTCACAGATTCTCTGCAGCGCGCTTGGGGTTGCTGGTCGTCGTGGCCGCGGTGCCGGGGTCCGTTTGTGGACAAGCCGCACATGCAGCGAACCTCGTTTCGGACGACTTCGCCACCCAATCGCTGGATCCGCTCGTCTGGAGCTTTGTCGATCCGCGCGGGGATGCCTCGATCGTGATGACGGGTACGCATGCTCAAATCGTGGTTCCGGCGACAGGGGCGGCACATGACGTCTGGACCAATGGGAACTTTCTTCCTCGCCTGGTTCAGGTCGTGGAAGACACGGATCTTCGGGTCGAAGTCAAGTTCGAATCGGGACTGACCGGCGGTTTTCAGAGTCAGGGGATTCTGATCGAACAGGATGCCGAGAACGTCGTCCGGGCTGAGTTCCATTACGGGAGCGGGCAGACGCGGGTCTTCGTGGCGACCATTTTCAATCATTCGGCGTCAATCAAGGCCATCAAACCAGTCCCCCTTTCCCCGCCCATGTATCTTCGGGTCCAGCGGAGTGGTGAGCAATGGACGGTGGGGTATTCGGTGGATGGGTGGAACTGGACGACGGCTGCGACCTTCGCTCAAGCCATGACCGCAAGCGCCGTGAGTGTCTTCGCAGGGAATGGGGACGAAACGCCGCACACGGCATTCATTGACTACTTCTTCGACTCGGGGGCACCTGTCGATCCGGAAGATGGGGGGCTCAAGTCGATCATGATCGGTGCGATTGGTGGGGGCGCGATCTCTCGGGTTCCAAATGCAGGCGGGTATGCGTCGGGAGAGGTCGTAGAGCTCACCGCTGTCCCCGAAGCGGGCTGGGAGTTTGATCAATGGAGCGGTGATCTTGTCGGAATTGACAATCCCTTGACGGTGACCATAACGGATGACTTGATTGCCACGGCATGGTTCGTCAGAGCCGCGGATGCCGCACCGCCTCAAATCAGCGGTGTGAACGTTGTCGCGGAGCGGTCGACGGCCACGATCACGTGGACGACTGACGAGCCGGCCACGAGCGTGGTGGATTACGGTCTTAACGCGTCCTATACAGATTCGGTTTGGGACCTCTCCCTCGTGTCCGCCCACTCGCTGGTGTTAACCGGGCTGGCCCCTGAAACGGTCTACCACTTTCAGGTTGTGTCCGAGGATGCAACTGGCAACGTGTCTACCTCGACGGATGCCACGTTTGAGACAGCGCCGAATGCAGGTCCAACGATCGACCTTTGGTATGGAAGCCGGCAGATCTTCGGTGATCCGGGCGTGACCCAGCGATGGGTGAACATCCTCGGCAACGTGTCGGACCCGGATGGCATCTGGTCAGTGGTGTATTCGCTAAATGGGGGGCCCGAGCAGCAGCTATCCATGGGACCTGATACGCGGCGGCTTTCAGCGCCGGGCGACTTCAACGTCGAGATCGCCACGACCGACCTAGCCAGTGGGCTCAATGAGGTCGTTATCACCGCGACGGACTGGTACCTGACGACGACGATGGAGACGGTGACGGTTGACTATGTGACTGACGGCATCTGGCCTGAGCCGTACACAATCGATTGGAGCACGGTGACGAATATTCAGGACGTCGCCCAGGTCGTGGACGGTCTTTGGACGATTGAGAACGGTAGCCTTCGGCCGGTGGTGATGGGTTATGACCGGGTGGTAGCTGTCGGTGACGTCGCGTGGGCTGATTATGAAGTGACGGTGCCGGTTACGATGCACGCTCTGGATCCTGCGGGTTATCTTTGGCCCAGCGTCAGTCCCGGGTTTGGGCTCACGCTGCGGTGGCCCGGACATACGGCGTGGGACGATGCTCAGCCGACATGGGGGTGGCGACCTGCGGGTGCCGGTGTGTGGTACGATGCGGGATACGACGGTCCACTCAGCCTCGGGGGTGACGATGGGCTTTCGCAGAGTGACCCTTTTCGGACACTGGAATACGACGTTCGTTACATCTTCAAGATGCGCGTGCAGACGGTCCCTGGACAGGGGACTTTCTACGCCGTTAAGGTGTGGGAAGATGGTGGGCTGGAACCAGCCGAGTGGGACCTGGCAGGGATGGAAGGGCTTTCCGAGGTCCCCTCAGGCTCCTGTGCGTTGACCGCACATCACACGGATGTGAGCTTCGGTAATGTAACGATCATCCCGTTGGCCGATTCAGAACCGCCACAGGTTAGCGGCACCGCTGTCGCGTCAGGGGCTACGTCGGCAGCGATTACGTGGACGACGGACGAACCCACGACGAGTGTGTTGGACTATGGTCTGACGACGGACTACGCGGAGTCCGTCTCGGACACCCAGCTTAGGATCTCCCACTCCATCACACTGGCAGGCCTCGAGCCCGAGACGCTGTACCACTGCCGGATTGTCGCGGAGGATACGGCGGGGAATGTCGCAGTTTCCGAGGATCTCACGTTCTCGACCAGTGCCACTGTGTCGACAGGAGTCGTCTCCGACGATTTCAGCGGACCTGATCTTGACACGTCGATCTGGACCTTCATCAACCCGTTTGATGATGCGTCGGTAGCCATGACGGGCAGCCAGGCCCAGATCGTGATCCCGGCGACCGGTGGCACACACGACGTTTGGGTCTATGAGAACTTCGTACCACGGCTGATGCAAGCTGTCGAAGACACGGACTTCGAGGTCGAGGCCAAGTTCGATTCTCCGCTGGATCAAGGGTTCCAGAGCCAGGGTATCCTGATCGAGCAGGATCCCGACCACGTCATTCGCGTCGAGTTTCACTACTACGGTGGAGGGACGAACATCTATGCCGCCACGATCCTCGGGCCAAGCGCCACGACGCGGATCTTCCAGTCCGTGCCGCTCTCGACACCAATGTACTTGCGCATGGGGCGGAGCTGGGACAACTGGATGATCGCTTATTCGCTCGATGGAGCGAACTGGACCACAGCCACCACGTTCACACAGTCGATCACGGTGAATGCAGTGGGTGTATTCGCGGGCAATGGGGCAGACACGCCTCACACGGCCATCGTTGATTACTTCTTCGACACGGCTTCTCCGATCGAGCCGGAGGATGGCGACCTACTGACCGTGACGGTGGACGTAATTGGCAGCGGCCAGGTCCTACGCGACCCCGATCTTGGCGGATATCCACCCGGTAGTGTCGTCGAGCTGACGGCGATTCCGGAGCCGGGCTACGTTTTCGATCGCTGGAGTGGGGATGTTGCGGACACGATCAACCCGATCACGCTGACGGTGACCGATCATCTTGTTGTCACGGCTGTCTTTCTGGAAGAGTCAGACCTGACGCCACCCGTGATCGCCGACATCAATGTCGTGGCGGCGGAGATTTGGGCCACGATCACCTGGGCAACCGATGAGCCGGCGACGAGTCTCGTGGATTACGGGTTGACGACCAGTTACACCAACTCGGTTTCGGACCCGGCACTTGAGACGTCTCATTCAATCACGCTGACCGGGTTGGACCCGGATACATTGTATCACTTCGAGATCGTGTGTGAGGACACAGCCGGGAATCTGAGTACGTCTGGTGACTTGACGTTGACGACGACGGCGGCCGTGCCGTCAGTGGTCGTATCAGACGATTTCAGCAGTCCGGACTTGAACACCGGCGTGTGGACGTTTGTGGACCCGCTTGATGACGCCTCCGTTGTGATGACCGGCAGTCAGGCGCAAATCGTCATTCCCGCGACGGGGCAAGTTCACGACGTGTGGACACACCAGAACTTCGTGCCGCGGTTGATGCAGGCTGTCGATGACACGGACTTCGAGGTCGAAGCGAAGTTTGAGTCAGCGTTGACGGAGGGGTTCCAGAGTCAAGGCATCTTGATCGAACAGGATCCCGACGACGTCATTCGCGTCGAGTTCCATTATTACGGCGGGCAGACCAAGCTCTTCGCAGCGACGATCTTCGGCGACAGCGCGACGACGCGGAAGATTCAAAGCCTATCGCTATCGGTTCCCATGTACTTGCGTGTGGGTCGTAGCGGACATGGATGGACGGTGCGTTACTCGCTCGATGGTTCGAGTTGGACCACAGCGGCAACGTTCACACAGTCCATGACGGTCAATGCCGTGGGGGTGTTCGCGGGCAACGCCGCTGACACACCGCACACGGCGACGGTCGATTATTTCTTCGACACGGCTTCACCAATTGAACCGGAAGATTCTAGTCTACTAAGCGTGACGGTGGACGTAGTGGGCCAGGGAAGCGTCCTGCGCAATCCGGACCTATCCGCCTACACACTTGGCAGCGTAGTCGAACTTACGGCGGTGGCGGAGTCTAGCTGGGTGTTCGATCATTGGAGCGGTGACCTCACGGGTGGTGTCAACCCCACATCGCTGAGCATAACAGACCATGTCGTTGTTACGGCGGTATTCGTCCAAGAGGAGGACGTCACACCACCTCTGATTCTTGACATCGACGTGGGTGCCGATGAGACGTCGGCAACGATCACCTGGATAACCGACGAACCGGCAACAAGCGTTGTGGATTATGGTATGACGGAGAGTTACGTGGACAGCGTGTCGGATCGCGCATTTACGACTGTTCATTCGGTCGTCTTGACGGGGCTCGATCCGGATACGCTGTATCACTTCGAGATCGTGTCCGAGGACTTGGCCGGTAATGTGGCCGGGTCGGGTGATCTGACGTTCTGGACAGTTGAGCTGGTCACGCCGGGAATCACCTCAGACGGTTTCGATAGTCCTGAGCTCGACAGCGAGGTCTGGACGTTCGTCAATCCGCTCGATGACGCGTCGGTGATGATGACCGGCAGTCAGGCTCAGATCGTGATCCCCGCCAACGGGCAGGTGCACGACGTCTGGACCTACCAAAACTATGTTCCACGTCTGATGCAGACGGTGGACGACACGGACTTTGACGTCGAAGCCAAGTTCGACTCCGTGATCAGTGAGGGATTTCAAAGCCAGGGGCTTCTCATCGAGGAGGATCCAGACCACGTGGTCCGCGTGGAGTTTCATTACTACAGTGGACAGACAAAAGTGTTTGCGGCTACGATCTTCGGCGATACTGCCACGATCCGGACGATCCGGACGCTGCCACTGACAGCACCGATGTACTTGCGGGTGAGCCGGAGTGGCGATTGGTGGACGGTGAAGTACTCGCTCAACGGCACGACCTGGACAACGGCGACAATCTTTACACAGCCCATGACGGTCAGCGTGGTCGGGGTCTTCGCGGGCAACGGAGGCGACACCCCGCACACGGCAACGATCGACTACTTTATCGATACGACGTCACCGGTTACAGCCAAGGCACAGAGCTTTGGCGGGTCTGCTTTCATGACTCGCTCAAAACAGCGGATAAAGGAATGGCGCGAGTGGCGAGGAGCCGGCAAAGACGATCAGTATGCCGACGACCAGTAGGACCGCGATCAGCGGGATCAGCCACCACTTCTTTTCCTCCTTGACGAAGAGGAAGAACTCTTTGATGAGAGACTGCTTGGGCATCGCTGTTTGCTCACCTTCTACCTAATGGTGACACTGTCAGCCGTTTTCAGGCCGGCCTCCAGCGAAACACTCCGCCGCATACCGGCTTCGTAATCCACGACGTCGGGCTTGTGCGTCACGACATAATCACCGAGCACGAGGGCGTCAATGCCGGTGTGGACAAAGGTATGATAGGCGTCAGCCGGTGTACAGACAATCGGCTCGCCGCGAACGTTGAATGAGGTGTTGATGACGACAGGCACACCGGTGAGGCGGTCGAAGGCGCGGATCAGGCGATAGAAGCGGCCATTTGTCTGCTCCGTGACTGTTTGTACGCGGCCGCTTCCGTCCTTGTGGGTCACGGCAGGGATGACACGGTGTTTGTCCTTGCGGACCTTGGGGACCAGCAGCATGTACGGGGCGTCCATGCCTTCAGGCATCTCGAAGTACTCGTGGGCGCGCTCCTTGAGAACGGCGGGGGCGAAAGGGCGGAAGGCTTCTCGGAATTTCACCTTGGCATTGATGACGTCCTTCATCTTGGGATCGCGCGGATCGGCGAGGAGCGATCGTGAACCGAGGGCTCGCGGTCCGAACTCGAGGCGTCCCTGAAACCAGCCGACGACCTTGCCATCGGCGATCATGCGTGCGGTTCGCGTCAGAAGTTCGTCTTCGTCGTCGACGTGCTCGTACTCGGCCCCCCTTTGATCCAGCATGATCTTGATCTGCTGATTGTCAAAGCCCGGGCCCCAGAGGGCGTGCTCCATGCGGAAGGTGCGGGGGTTGCCGAGAACCGTGTTATACACGTACAAGGCTGTCCCGAGGGCGCCTCCCGAGTCACCTGCGGCTGGTTGAATGAAGATGTCCTTGAAGCCGGACTCGGTGAGGATGCGCCAGTTGGCGACGCAATTGAGTCCCACGCCACCTGCAAGACACAGGTTGTCCATCCCGGTCTCGCGGCGGGCGTGGCTGGCCATCTTGAGCATGATCTCTTCGACAATCTCTTGTCCGGAGTGAGCGACGTCACGGTGAAAATCAGTGAGCTCGGCTTCGGGTCGGCGCTGCGGTTGGCCGAAGAGTTTCTCCCAGCGCCGGTTGAAGGTGCGAGCGGTTGAATGGGTATGGGCGAAGTATCGCAGGTCGAGGCGAATACTGCCGTCATCCTTAATATCGACCACCTGGTGAAACTTGTCGACGTACTTGGGCTCGCCGTAGGGTGCCAGACCCATGACCTTCCATTCAGCGTCGTTGACGCGAAAGCCGAGATAGGCAGTGATCGCGCTGAACAGCAGGCCGACCGAGTGTGGGAATCGGACCTCTTTTTGCATCTCGATCTGATAACCGCGCCCGATTCCCCAACTGGACGTAGTCCATTCGCCGACACCGTCGGCGGTGATGATTGCCGCCTCCTCAAATGGGGACACCAGAAACGCACTGGCTGCGTGGGCGAGGTGGTGCTGGCAATAGAGAATGTCCTTTTCGGTGCCGAGCCTGTCTTGAATCTCGTGCCCGATCCGCAGGCGATGACCGAGCCAAAGGGGGATCGCTTTGAGCCACTGGCTATATGTCAAAGGCCAGCAGCCGAGGATGGTCTCCAAGATCCGATTGAATTTGACCAGCGGCTTTTCATAGAAGGCGATGTGATCGACGTCGTGGATGGTGACACCTGCCTCCCGGAGGCAGTAGGCGACGGCGTGTTCCGGGAAGCCGTTGAAATGCTTCTGGCGGTTGAAACGCTCCTCCTCGGCGGCTGCGACCAGCTGGCCATCGCATACGAGGGCCGCACCGGCGTCGTGATAATAACAGGATATTCCGAGGATAATCATAGCATCAGAGGTTGATCGGTTCCTGATCGACGCCCTTTATCAGGGGTCCGTAAACAGGTCGACTCCACCGAGTGGGTGCCTGTCGCCTCGGTCTGTCGCGCCGCCTCGGTACGCAGGAGCGGCCATGAGGCAAGCGGACCATATTCCTTTATAAGAGGCATTGTCGCACCTGCCATCGTTATCGGCAACCCGGGCTGTGGCGTTGCCGCCCGCAAGCCTGGCCGGCAGAGCCGATTCCCGTTTATTGGCTTGGATACGGTTGGGCGACGGACTGTCAGAGACGTTCTCGGGGTTGCTGGCCTGTCTTCGCGGGGCTAATCTGCATCGCCAGGCAAAGCACCTTACGCCTGGGTAGTGGACATACCCGATGTTTTACTGGTCGGTTTTTTTGGACGGGCAATGGCTGGCGGGTTTCGGTAGCATTTGTGAACTCATGCCGTAGCTTTGGCACTCGTCCGAGAATCACCACGTGCCGCCTGGTCACATCGGAAGCACAAGCGGTCTGGCGCCACCGGTGCGACAAAGTCTGATATGCTAAAGCCGATTGCGGCCGCACCATCAGCGTACGCAGGCGAACCGTTTCAAACGCTACCCTCGGCAAACTCGAACACAATCTCCTGATATCTTCATTTCTCCTGGGCCGTCCACGTATCGTAGATTACCAATACCGCCCATCTCCACCAGGTGACCATGGGTATGGCCGCGCCGTCCGGCCTTGCCTAGGAAGCGCCACAGCTTCTGAAATCTCGCCGACCGAGGTGAGCGCCGCGCCGGTGGGGGAGGATCGGCAGGAGGGGAGCTGTGAAATCCACCACTCATTGGTGCCACCCGTGCGTCGTCCCGACGCGCATTCTCACTTCGATCCTTGGAGTTGTGGGATCATTGCCTGGCTGTGGGAGTGTTTCAGGCC
>CAYOQG010000221.1:0-10198 GCA_964405925.1 uncultured Phycisphaeraceae bacterium
GTATCAACCCCGCTGTCCGAAGATGTACTTTCCATTCGCACAAAGACCGAGGGGCGAGATGGTGGTGTTGGCGAGAACCGTAGCGGATCCCATGGCCCAAGCGGGTGCGTTGCGCGAAGTGATTCGGCAACTCGATCCCGAACAGCCGGTTTACGGTGTCCGGTCGATGGAGGGCATTATCCATCGCTGGCTCAGGGATGATCGGCTGGCGGTCTGCTTTCTGGGCGGGTTGGCGGCGCTTGCGCTGGGTCTCGCGAGTTTTGGACTGTACGGAGTGATGTCCTATACCGTTGCCCAACGCACGCACGAGATCGGTATACGCATCGCCTTGGGTGCGGGGGGAGAGGATGTGCGGCGTCTTATATTCAGAAGATGTGTAAGACTGGCCATTGGGGGAATTGTTTCCGGCCTCGTTCTGTCCGCAGTCGTGGGTTTGGTGCTGCAATCTCAACTCTATGAGGTCAGCGGGATCGATCCGGTCACCTTTACAGCCGTGCCGATTCTGTTGTTGGTTGTTGCCGCTGCGGCGGGCTATTTTCCGGCGCGTCGAGCAACGAAGGTCGATCCCATGGTGGCGCTCAGATATGAGTAATCCGGTGTTCTCGCGAATGGAATGCAGAAATGCACATGAGCAGTGCATTGTTAACAGGACGAATACTGTGGCGGCAGACCCGACCGGTACGTAGCCACGTTGTTGGAGACGCTAGTGGTGATCAAGCTAAGGAACCTTGAGAGGTGCTACAAGTCGGGGCAGGGGCTCTTCTATGTTCTTCGACGTATCACCGTTGACATCCAAGAGGGGGAGTTCCTGACGGTAATGGGCCCCTCCGGAGCAGGGAAGTCGACTTTGCTCAGTATTCTGGGGATGTTGGATGCAGAGTTCGATGGGGAGTACCACTTTCTTGATCGACCGGTGCATGAAATCCACGCTAAGGAGCGAGCGCAGCTAAACCGTGAGAACATCGGGTTTGTGTTTCAACAGTACCATCTGCTCGACAATCTGACAGTGTATGAGAATCTTGCGCTGCCTCTCTCCTATCGGAAAGTGAGGTCGTCAGAGTCCGCAGCGTCAGTGGCTGACACACTGGATCGTTTCGGTATTGTGGGGAAGAAGGATCTCTATCCGACGCAGCTGTCCGGTGGTCAGCAGCAGCTTGTCGCCGTAGCCAGGGCAGTGATTGCCAGTCCGAAGCTCATTCTTGCGGACGAGCCCACGGGCAACCTTCATTCCAAGCAGGGAGAGGAGATTATGGATCTGTTCACGCGGCTTAACGAGGAGGGGACCACAATCATACAGGTGACGCACTCCGAGAAGAATGCTGCATATGGGCGGCGCATCATCCAGTTGCAGGACGGCTGGGTCGAGAGTGACAGTGTGACGGTTGCGGCGGTGTAAACAAACAAGGACCGAGGCCGCCGCCTGTCTGACTCGATGGTGAGGAACACGACATGTTGCAGGGGATGCTCCAAGATGTTCGCTTCGCGGTGCGTGTATTGGCGAAGAGTCCCGGGTTCGTGCTCATCACGACGATCACACTGGGGCTGGCGATCGGTGCTAACACAGCCATGTTCAGCCTCGTGAACACCGCCATCTTCGGGCCTTTGCCCTTTGACGACGGCGATCGGTTCGTGAGGGTGTTCCGGCAGGCCGGGGACGAGGGTGACCTCCGCATGTTCTCTTATTTGGACTATTGCGAGTACAGGGATCGGAGTGACGTTTTTGACGAGCTGATTGCTTGCAGCTTCCTACCGTTCAGCGTGGGCACGGGTGACACAAATGAGACCCGCTTTGGCCAGATCGTCTCAGGCAACTATTTCACGGCGCTCGGCGTGGGCGCCGCTTACGGGCGAATGTTGACGCCTGAAGACGATCGAACGCCGGGTGCACACGCGGTCGTTGTTATCAGCTATGCGTACTGGCAGCGGGTCTACGGTGGTCGTGCGGGCGTCGTCGGAGAGATGGTTACGCTCAGCGGGCACCCGTTTACCATCGTCGGGATTGCACTGAAGGGGTTTGCCGGCGCATTTCCGATCCCTTCGCCGGACCTGTGGGTTCCGATCAGCATGCTGGGCGAGGTCCGCCCCAGCGCGACTGACCAGCTTGCCGACCGTTCGCAGGACTTCCTTTGGGGGATTGGCAAACTAAGGAGGGGCTTAAAGCTCTCTGAAGCGCAAGCGAGACTGGATGTTACCGCGTCACAACTGAAGGCGATCGACGCGGAACATTATGAAGATGAAGCCGTAGTAGTCGTCCCCGCCGAGGGCGTCATCCCGATGACACCTGGCATGCGGCGCATCGCAATGGCGCTTTCTGCGTTGGTCATGTCGATGGTGGGTCTGGTGCTGATCGTCGGGTGTGCGAACGTGGCCAATCTGCTGCTTGCCCGATCAACGGCTCGGCGCCGGGAGCTTGGCATTCGTCTGGCGTTGGGGGCGTCACGGTTTCGCGTGGTTCGGCAACTGCTCACCGAGAGCGTGTTGTTGGGCCTGCTTGGCGGCGGAGCCGGTCTGCTGTTGGCAGTTTGGACGGTGAACCTGCTGATCGGGTGTCTGCCTGAATTACCCTACGGGGTAACGTTGGACCTGCACGTGGGGGTTGACCACCGGGTATTGGGCTTTACCGCCGTAGTCTCCGTGCTGACGGGTATCGTTTTCGGCTTGGTGCCGGCACTGGCCATGACAAGCAGAGGGCTGGCGGTCGCCCTCAAGGACGCCGGCGGTGCGAGTGGTCTCGGCGTGAGGCGGTCGCGCCTTCATAGCACGCTGGTCGTTGCCCAAGTCGCGGTATCGCTTGTTCTTCTGATCGGTGCGGGGCTTTTCGTGCGGAGCCTGATCAATGCTCATGCCATCGAGCCTGGATTCGATCACAGGCATGTGTTGTCCGTCGCCCTCGATCTTGGAGCTCGAGGGTATGACAGGGCGGCATCTGCACGCTTTTACGAGCAGCTGCTTACGCGGACAAGAGGCCTTCCGGGTGTGACGTCCGCCAGTGTGGAGGAGTGTCCGCCGCTCAGCATGGCCATGTCGAGCAGAGCGTTCTGGATCGAGGGCCGCCCATTTACGAACCCGCAAGATGAGACTGTCTCGGTGGCCTGTGGCAGGATTAGCAGCGACAACTTCAAGACACTCGGTATTCCTTTGCTGCGAGGGCACGACTTTGCAGAGCGGGACGCAGGTGATTCACCTGGTGCGGCGATTGTCAATCGGGCCTTTGCAGACCGGTACTGGCCCGAGCAGGACCCTATTGGAAAACGGATCAGTACCGAGGGTGCCGAGGGACCGTATCTCGAAGTCGTCGGTGTGGCCAAGACCGTGAAGTACTGGCTGATCGGCGAGGAGCCACGACCCTACATTTATCTCCGTATTTCTGAGGACCGCGCCCCTGATCTCGCCACGCTCCTGGTTCGGACAACCGGCGACCCCATGGCGGTCTTGCCGGCGGTGCGGGAGGTGATCCATAAGCTGGATTCAGACATGTCCCCCTGGAGTGCCCAGCCGATGACCAGCCTGATGAGCTTCGCGGTGCTTCCCGCCAAGTTTGCGGCTGTCCTTTTCGGTCTGCTCGGTTTGTTGGCGTTGGTGCTTGCCTCTGCCGGGCTGTACGGGGTGATGTCTTATGCCGTCACCCAGCGGACACATGAGATTGGCGTTCGCATGGCCATCGGCGCGGAGCGCGGCGACGTTGTGCGTCTGGTGCTGAGACGGGGGTTTCGGCTGACCGCGGTTGGGCTGGCCATCGGACTGGTGATCGCGGTGGTCTCTTCGCACGTGTTGTCGAGCTTGCTCTATGACATCAGTACGACTGACGCGATGACGTTCGCCTGTGTCTCGCTGGTGCTATTGGGTGTCTCATTGTTGTCATCGTACGTTCCGGCCCGTAGGGCAGCTCGGGTAAATCCGATCGTGGCCTTGCGGTACGAATAGGAGCCTTGTTATGACCATCGTGGTTCAAGAATTCCGCCACAGTCTGCGTGCCCTCATGAAGCGACCGGGGCTAACAGTGGCGATTCTGCTCACGCTCGCCCTGGGCATCGGGGCCAATACCGCCATCTTCAGCGTGCTTTACGCCGTTGTCCTGAGACCGCTGCCCTTCCCGGAGCCCGATCGTCTCGTGGCGGTCTGGGAGTCTTCCCCGGAGAGCCCTCTCGAGCGGAGGGTCGTATCGTATATGAACTTTGAAGACTGGAGAGTGCGGAACGACGTCTTTGAGGGCATGTCAGTGATACGGGAGAAGGACTTCACGTTGGCCGGCGGAGATGTTCCTGAGTGGGTTTCAGGGGCACGCGTGTCTGCGGCGTTCTTTCCCATTCTGGGTGTGAACGCCGCTCTGGGCCGGACGCTTCGGCCCGCGGATGATCAGGTCGGCGCGGAACCGGTTGTGGTACTCGGCGACGGTCTGTGGCGCCGTCGTTTCGGCGCAGATCCGGCCGTCATCGGCCGGGTATTGACCTTGAGTGAGACGCCTCACACGGTTGTGGGAGTCCTGCCGCCGGAGTTTGCGTTTTCCTGGAGTGTGTCGGGCGCGGAGCTATGGACCTCCGCGGTACATGAGTCCGCCTTGCGCAGCGACCGCGACGTGCACGGGTTCAGCGCCGTCGCAAGGCTCAAGCCCGGTGTCACTTTCGAGCAGGCGCAGATCGGGATGAACGTGGTCGCGGCAGGTCTCCAGGAGCAATATCCGAACACCAGCGGCGGCGTGCTTCTCGTTCCACTGCACGAGCAGATCGTGGGCGGCATTCGTCCCACGTTACTGATCCTTTTCGGTGCGGTTGTTTTTGTGCTCATGATCGCGTGCGCCAACGTCGCCAACCTGCTGTTGGCCCGGGCCGCCGACCGCAGTCAGGAGCTTGCTCTTCGCGCGGCGCTTGGTGCGAGTCGGCCGAGGCTCATCCGGCAAGTGCTTACGGAGAGCGTTCTCCTTGCGTTGGTGGCGGGTTCTCTGGGGCTGTTGTTGGCATGGTGGACGCTCGACGCGCTCGTGGCCTTGATACCGTCCGATGTTCCGCGCACTGGTGCGATCAGCCTCAACGCCGGGGTCTTTTCGTTTGCACTCCTGCTGTCAATAGTGACCGGGCTTGTGTTCGGACTTGTGCCGGCGCTGCAGGCCACACCGGCCGGTCTTCCCACGTCGCTTCGAGGGGGGGTACGGGATGGAGGGCCCAGGCTCTGGCACCGCCGACTGCAGGGCATGCTCGTCGCGTCGGAAGTCGGGTTGTCGCTCGTGCTGCTCGCCGGCGCTGGGCTGCTCCTGTCGAGCTTCTACCGCCTCACGCGTGTTGATGCGGGGTTCGATCCCGCCAACATGCTGACGTTCAACCTTGGCATGGCTGATCTGACCGGTTCCACCGTGGATCAACGGGCCGAACTCAGTCGAAGCATCCTGAGTCGCATCCAGGCCATACCGAGGGTACGCTCAGCCTGTACCGACGTGGCGCTCCCCCTGGCGTCGGGCAGTGGCGTCGATCTCACCTTCACGATCAACGGTCGCGCGGAGCCCGCGGAAGGCCTCGAGCTGGCCGCCCAGTACGGAGCGGTCAGTCCCGGCTATTTCCGATGCATGGGCATCCCCTTGCTCCAAGGCCGAGCACTCACCGAACTGGACAAGCATGGGCAGCCGCCCGTCATCATCATCAACGAGCGCATGGCCGAGCGCTTTTGGCCCGGTGAGACCCCGTTGGGGCAACGCGTGAGGGTTGGGGTCGAGTTCTTTGGCATCCCTGAGGAAGACTGCGAGATTGTTGGTGTTGTGGGGGACGTGCGGAGGTCGATCTTCGACGAACCTGAGCCCCGAATGTACGTGCCGTTTGAGCAGCAGCCGTGGCCCTTCATGTCGTTCGCGGTCAGAGCGTCCGGGAATCCACCAACCCTGGTCGACGCGGTCCGCCGCGAGGTGGCTATGGTGACAACTGAGATAGCGCCCTACGGCTTCCGCACGTTAGATCGCTACGTGGCCGAAGCGACTTCTCTGCAGCGCGTCACGATGATCCTGCTGAGCCTCTATGCGGGTACGGCCTTGCTCCTTTCGGGCGTCGGGCTCTACGGCGTAGTTGCGCATTCCGTTGCGAGGCGAACGCACGAAATGGGCGTCCGCATGGCGCTAGGCGCACGGCGGAACGATGTTGTCGCGCTCGTGCTCAAGCACGGTATGACCCTGACCGTTGTTGGGCTCGGAATGGGGCTAGTCGGCGCATTCACCGGTACACGCGTGCTGTCGAGCCTGTTGTTCGAGACGACGCCGTTGGATCCGGCGATCTTTGGCAGCGTAATCTTGCTGCTGCTTGCCGTTGCTTTGTTGGCTTGCTACATCCCAGCGCGGCGCGCGACCCGGGTCGATCCACTCTCGGCACTCAGATACGAATAGGAGTAGTCAGATGCGTGCTCTGGTGCAGGATCTTCGTTACGCATTTCGGATGTTGGCCAACCGCCCGGGATTCACGGCTGTCATTGTTGTGACGCTCGCCCTGGGCATCGGTGCCAACACAGCCATCTTCAGCGTGATCAACGCCGTCGTGCTGCGCCCGTTGTCCTACGACAGCCCCAGCGAACTCGTCATGGTCTGGGAGACGAGTGAGAAGGCAAGTTCCAATCAGTTCTTCGTCGCGTATCCCAATTTCCGGGACTGGAGAGAGCTGAACAATGTCTTCGAGGATATGGGCGTCCTCCGATCGAACAGCTTTACGCTGACCGGCGTGGATGTTCCCCAGCGTGTTCGAGGGGCGGCTGTTTCCGCCGGTTTCTTCGCCACACTGCGGGTCGGGGCCGCGATCGGGCGTACGTTTCATCCCGACGAGGATCGCGCCGGTGCCCCGAACGTCGTTGTGCTGAGTGACGGATTCTGGCGGCGGCACTTCGCGGCGAATCCGGATGTCGTGGGGCAAACGCTAACGCTCGACGGGGACGAATTTGCCGTGATCGGGGTGCTACCTCCTGATTTCGATTTCCTGGTGCGAATCGCTGGTGCCGAGCTGTGGACGCCGACGGGCATCGCAGCGAAGTGGCTGGAAAACCGCGGAGGGCATACTTTTCGAGTGGTCGCTCGGCTCAAGCCGGGAATCTCAAACTCGCAAGCCCAAGCGGAGATGGATACCATCGCCAGTCGGCTTCAGCAGCAATACCCGAACTCCAACACCGGGTACGGTGTCAACGTCGTCCCGTTGCATGAGCAGGTTGTAGGAGACGTACGCCCCGCACTTTTCATTCTGCTTGGGGCGGTTGCCCTGGTGTTGCTGATCGCATGCGCCAACGTGGCAAACCTGCTGCTGGCTCGTAGCGAGGGTCGAAAACAGGAGTTGGCTGTCCGTGCGGCACTTGGTGCGGGCCGTGCGCAACTGATCCGCCAGCTTCTCACCGAGAGCATGGTGTTGGGGATTCTCGGAGGTGCATTAGGTGTGGTGTTGGCTCTGTGGTGCAAGGACGCGCTCGTGGCCATCATCCCGCAAGACATTCCCCGCGTCCAAGAAATCGGGATTGACGGTTGGGTTCTTGCCTTCACCCTGGCCGTCGCGCTGGGCACGGGAGTGGTGTTCGGCCTGGCCCCGGCGCTAAACGCTACACGGCTTTACCTGCCGGTATCACTCAAGGAGGGTCGATTCACGACTGCGTCAGCGGCACGGCATCGCCTGCGGCGGGTGTTGGTCATTTCGGAGGTAGCCGTGGCGTTGGTCCTGCTTGTCGGTGCCGGGTTGCTGATGCGCAGCTTCATGCGGTTGACAAGCATGGACCTGGGTTTCCAACCCGATCGCATTCTGACTTTTGAGATGGTGCTGCCGAACGCTTACTCCGGCGGCAGACAGCGATCCGAGCTATATCAACAGGTTCTCGGACGCATCGCCGCCCTGCCCGGTGTCAGATCCGCAGGAGCCAGCACGACGCTGCCACTGTCCGACAGCGGGATTGGTCTTGCCTTCTCCGTCTTGGGTTGGGAAGAGACGACCGCGTCCCGGGATTTCGTGGCCTTGTTCGATTCGGTCAGCAGCAATTACTTCGAGACAATGGGTATTCCCCTGCTTCGTGGGCGAATGTTCACGGAGCGGGACGGGCGCGATGGTGGGGGAGTCATGTTGATTAGCCAGTCGATGGTTGAGGCGGCCCGACGTCTGCGGCCCGATGCGGACCCCATAGGCCTGCGCCTGAACGTTTCGGCGCACTTCGATGATGATGAGCCGGAATCCTTCGAGATTGTCGGAGTTGTAGGCGACGTGCGCGAATCGATCGCTGACAAACCGGAACCGCATATGTACGTCCCTTTCCAACAACAGACGTGGGACTCGATGTACTTTGCGGTCAGAACCGTGGGCGATCCATCGAATCTGGTCAGCGCTGTTCGCAGCGAGGTTGCCGTGGTGACCAAAGACGTCGCCGCCTACGGTTTCAACTCGATTGAGGGGTATTGGGGCAAATCTGTCGCCCATCGGCTGTTTGCCATGTTGTTGCTGACGATCTTCGCAGGTCTGGCGGTGACGCTCGCGGTCATCGGCCTCTATGGGATGCTTTCCTACTCCGTTGCACAACAGGTTCACGAGATCGGCCTACGCATGGCCTTGGGCGCGATGCGCAGCGATGTACTTCGCGCTGTTTTCGGGCGTGGGCTTAGCCTTACGGGAATCGGAATAGGTATTGGAATCGCGGCGTCGTTCGCCCTGACCCACGTGCTTACGAGCTTCCTTTATGACGTGAGTGCCTTCGATCCCGTAACCTTTTTTGGCGTGCCGCTCTTGCTGCTCGGTGTGGCTATCCCCGCCTGTTACGTACCCGCCCGCCGTGCGACGAAGGTCGATCCGATGGCGGCATTAAGGTGTGAATAGGAGTAGCGATATGCGTGCCTTGCTTCAGGATCTCCGTTACGCCTTCCGAACGCTGGCGAACCGTCCAGGATTCACGATCGTCGTCATCCTTACGCTCGCTCTTGGGATTGGTGCCAATACGGCGATCTTCAGTGTCGTGAACGCCGTAGTCTTAAGACCGCTGCCGTTTGAAAATCCACAGGACCTCGTTGTCGTTCAGGAGAGTGAACAGGGGGAAGCAACGGAGAGCGCGGTCTCTTATCCCAACTTCCAAGACTGGCGCGATCAGAACCACGTTTTTGAGGACATCGCGGTTTTTCGCGGTCACAGCTTCACCCTGGTAGGTCCTGATGATGCGAAGCGAGTCACCGGTGCCCGAGTATCATCCGGATTCTTTCCACTTCTGCGCGTTGAACCACAGATTGGCCGGACATTCGAGCCCAAGGATGATCTGCCTGGCGCACAAAACGTAGCCGTTGTGAGTAGCAGCTTCTGGAAGAGTAATCTGGGGGAAGACCGGAATGCGATTGGAGAGACCCTGACGTTGGACGGGGATACGCTCACCGTTGTCGGCGTCCTACCCTCTGGTTTCAAGTTTCCCATCGCCGTCGCAGACGCTGAAATATGGCAGCCGGTAGCGCTCGAAGCGGACTTCTTTGAACAACGTGGCTTGCACTTGGCCAGGGCAATCGCGCGAATCAAACCCGATACAAGCTTGGCACAGGCACAGTCAGAGATGGATGCCATCGCCAGCGGCCTGGAGCAACAGTTCCCGGATTCCAATAGGGGGTGGGGAGTCAAGCTCACATCGCTTCATGAACAGGTCGTGGGCGAAGTACGTCCGGCGGCCATGGTCCTGCTGGGTGCGGTGGGCATGGTACTGCTCATTGCCTGTGCCAACGTCGCGAATCTGCTTCTCACCCGTAGCAGCACCCGTGCGCAGGAGTTCGCCATCCGTGCCGCACTCGGCGCTGGACGCACACGCCTTATTCGCCAGCTCCTGACGGAGAGTCTGGTTCTCAGCGGAATCGGAGGCGCGGTCGGCCTGCTGCTTGGCCTGTGGGGCACGACAGCACTGGGCGCGTTGCTGCCAGCCGATATCCCGCGTTCGCATGAAGTGGACTTCGATGGTCACGTCCTCGGTTTTGCGCTCGTTCTATCCGTTTTGACAGGTTTGTTGTTCGGTCTGGCGCCCGCCATACACGGATCCCGCACCAGCCTGCATGAGTCGGTGAAGCAGGGTACCCGCAGGGTGACGGCATCTGGTGGTCATCGCCTTCGTAGTGCCCTTGTCGTGTCAGAAATCGCCATCGCATTGGTGCTGCTGATCGGCGCGGGACTGCTGATGCGTAGTTTCCAGCGACTGGTCACGGTCGACCTGGGCTTCGATCCGCGGGATATGCTCACATTTCGAA
>CAYOQG010000222.1:0-10188 GCA_964405925.1 uncultured Phycisphaeraceae bacterium
TCCGCTACACTTCATCCACAAAACATCGAATCAACGGACTTCTTCAGCGACGACTAGTGGGTGTGCTTGCGCGCAGATGTGCACAGCTCCTCCGGACACGCCCACGAATCGTGGGGGTTCTGCCGCTTAAGCCGGAACCAGTCTAGCTCTTGAGTATGTGCCTCCAAATGACGAGGTTTCGCTCTATAAGATCCCGCATCACACCTGGCCTCCACCGTAAGCAATGGTAAGCGAAGAGTACTACCAGACCGAGCAGAATGATCATTGACGACAAGTTGGTTGCGTCTGGGTGTTTCAGGGTAAGAATCACTTCGGCGACTGTACTGAGACACACAAGAGCTATATGCAGCTGGTAGATGGGCGGGTAATACATGAGTGCATCCGCAACATCCTTTTTACGCAGCTCAGCGTCAACACTTTGTCTCTTGCTTTGGGGGTCGTCGTTAACCCAGACCCTGTACTTCCGAAGGCTGGTCTCCCATCCTTCCCAAGGAAACTCTGAGCCCTCGAGAACGAGCCGGATGTACGCTACAATCCGGGCAGAACTCATCAGTCGGTTGACCGTAAACCAGAAGTTGAACAGGAGCAGTCCGACCAAGAGCATGAGGAGAACCGGAATATACTCGCCGCCCTTGACCGGGATTGCGGCGACCCCCACACCAACAATTAGAAGCGGCCGCTCAAACACATATTTCCGTCCCTGAGCAAGCTCCTCACGTAGCGTCTGGTATTCCAACGCACGGTTAATCCCAGGCTGATCTGACAAGAGCACCTCCTAAGGTGTAATCCGCGTACTCTCAAGCGCCATCATTGTCTTCTCCGAGGACCCGCACGCAACCACCGGCTTCCCTCTCCGTCGCTTCGTCGCTCCGTCGCTTCGTCGCCCCGTTGCCGACCTTGTCCGGCGCGGACGGATCGCTTCCTTCCGCCTCCCCTTAAGCAACCCCGCTCATTCTAGTCTGCAGTCTCCAGTTTCTAGTTTCTCGCCTCGCGCGCTACGCACGAGCCGATCCCACCGATCACCGGCGAAGTTCTATGACTGGCCGTACGTGCGCGCCGCGAGTCTGTCACTCCCGGCCCGCTCAGCCAAGAGGAGAGAACAGCCATTGGATGAAGAAAAAAGTATACGAAACGAACCCAGTTTTCCGCCCTGGCGCTATCAAGAACGCCGGTCCGCCCGAAAAACGAACCCAATCGAACCCAGCTCTTGGCCCACCAGCTGGGCTACGGCTTCCCCTCTCGTGGCGGACTCTGTCGACCGTACGCGGATTGGAGCGTTTCTCCGCCCCTTCCTCCCTCCGCCCCTCCGTCGCTTCCCCCTCCGCCTCGACCCAGAATGCCCGATTTGGTACAATATCCAGTGCAGCGGACCGAGGATGCGTGCGGGTGCTTGTATCTGTGGGGCGGTCCGCAGCCGGTGCCGATATGGTGCCGTGGGGGATAGGTCTTTGCAGGGGTTTTCAAAATGAGAATCCAACGACGATTCAAGTACGTGCTTGGGGCGGGTGTCGTGGTCGTTGCATGCTGCACGTGGGCGACATCAGTGCGGGCGGCGATCATCGACATTGAGGCTACTGTCTCGACGACGGTGCAGGAGCTGATTGACGGGTCTCCGGGTTCCGTCAGCAGCGACGACAATCAATACAGCGGCGACTCCACGAGCCTGCCCATCCAGGCGTTGGGTGACTTGATGTCCACCGACCTCGAAGGAATGCTCGTGTCGATGGGGCAGAGCTTCAGCGAGTTTTCTGATCCGACGCGGCTGGATCAGCCAAACCCGGAAGAGTTCGCCCTCGAGGTCGCAGCCTACTCGAACACGGAATCGATCGCCTACTCCGCGACAAGCTCAGCCACGGAATCGCGGACCGTTGTGTTCACCACGCCCGGAAGTGCGGTTGCTCCGCCGGAAATCGACTTCGGGATCCTCAATACCCAAACCGTCGAGAGCCGTGTGTTCCTCAGCGGAGCCATTTTGCTCTGGTCCACCACCCTTGAGGCCTCGCTGGAGGAGATTCAAGCCGACTTCGACGTCGCAGTGACGCGGGATGACACTGCAGCTCTCTTGTTTCAGACGTCCATCAGCGTGACCGGCCTCGCGGGCGGTGATGTCGAAGTGGTGCCTGATGGGTCCATCCAGTTCGAGCGCCTGACCCTTGACGAATTGGCGGCGGAAGGTGTCGACGACGACACGCTGGCGATCCTGCAACACGTCGAGCAGAACGGGACCCTGGTCATCCTTGCCATTCCATCGCAAGAGCATCCATACAGTTACCGGGTCCGAGCCGACGAACCGCTGATTCTAACAGCCCAGTTAAACGCCCACATCCGCAGCGGACCGGGTGGCACAGGTGTGGCAGCAGCCTTTGGAGCTCCCTTTGAGAATCTGGCTGACTTCATCGAGGAGGGCTTGCCTGGCGTGAACGGACTGGCTGTCGAGCGTTCCATCAACGCCGCCACTGCCGCGCGAGAAATTGGCCTGGTGACCGACGACGACCCGCTCGTCCAACCGCCTGCCGCCCGTCTGTGCGGGGTCTTGGGGATTGAGTGGGCTGGCCTGACGCTGGTCGGGCTCTTCCTGCGATTGGCTCGATCGCGTCGTTGAACAGGCTTTCGCAATCATGTAGCGTCACCCCTCGTGGGTGACGGATATCTGTAGCTCGCCGCCCACAAGGGGCAGCGCTACGTCTACCACACGGTATGGGAAAACGCTCTACTTGTGCGATCTGTCGATCATGTCCAACAGTAATTCAGCAGTGCGCTTGGATGCGTTCCCTTCACGCAGCGGCGCGACAACCGCGCGCAGCTCGCTCACCATCTTGAGTCGCATCGCTTCTGACCGTAGCAGCTCGATGGCCCGCTCGGCGATCGGCTTGGTCGACGTATAGTAGGGCATGAACTCCGGCACGATTTCTCTGCCCGCCAAAATGTTGGGCAGCGACAGGAACGGCGTGTGAATCATCCACCGCGCAATCAGGTGGTACAAGAGTCGCGATTCTTTGTACACCACGATCATCGGTCGCTCATGCAGCGCCACCTCGAGTGTGCTTGTCCCGGAGGCTACGAGCACGAGGTCCGCGGCTCGGATGAGTTCCGCATGGTCTCCAGGATAGGCAATCGCTGATGTCCCCGACTCTCGGACGATCTGAGTGATCAGCGGTTCGACCTGAGCATTGGCTACCGAGACGCCGAAGTGCGCACCCGGAATCGCCGACCAGATCGACCGTGCCGTCTCGAGCTGCCCCGGCAGGTTTTGCTCGACGACATGCTTCCGTGATCCGGGTAACAGAGCGACGACCGGCGTGCCACGGCTTCGGATCTGCTTGGTTGTGTCCTCGTCGATCCTCGTGGCTGTCACGTGTTCCGCGAGCGGGTGTCCGACGAAAGTGGCGTTGACACCCTGGTCGCGAAAGTACTTTTCCTCGAAGGGAAGTATGACCGCGGCACGTTCGACGCGGTTTCGAAGTTTATGAATGCGGTAGGCTCCCCAAGCCCACATCTGCGGAGCGATGTAGTATAGGACCGGGATACCAGCCGCTTGGGCCTTCCCCGCAAGAGGCAGATGCAGTATCGGGGAGTCAATCACGATGGCTGCGTCGAATGGGTATCGTCGCAGATGTCGATCCGCCGTTTGCAGCATAGCTATCCCTCGGCCCACCGCACGAACGGCTCCCAGAAGCATGGCGGAGTGCCGCGTCATGTCAAAGATCCGCTCGCATCCAGCCGCCACCATCCTCGGGCCCCCGACCCCAACGAAGCGGGCACCAGGCCGAACTGCGAGGACGGCACGGACCAGCGACGCCCCATGCAGATCAGCACTCGGCTCGGCTCCGCTGATGAAAACGAGCGGACTATGCACTTCGGTTATTCCCCGTTTTCCCTGGGCCTGCACAGGCCCCTTGGCCAGACCAGGCTCAGGACGCGGGCGAGCCCGGCGAGGAATCGATCGCGCAAGACGCTATGGACACAAGGATGAGGCGTCAACCGAGGCAGTTCGCAATTCCGAGTCGTGACCGTAACCTATTTTATTATAGTACGTTACGCGTATTCTCCGGGTCATCTTTGGCAAGATTCGCCCCGGACCTCACGCGGCAGGGGCGACGCTGAGCGCTTGATGGGTCCTGAGGCAGAGGCAAGAGGTGTTTGCAAGGCGGGGGGCGGCAGAACTCGGAAGGGCGATGTGAGGTGGCATGGGCCCGCAGCTTGTTCACCGGTCCGCTTATCGCCTGAGATGTGTATGCGTTGACGTTGCTGCTTGATCTCCCGGACGATTGTGGTAGAGTTGCTGTTTCCGGTTCTCCGGTTGGTTGTTTTCATGCTTTGTTGCGCTTGGAGGTGCTGATTGGCTTCGGAGTTGGTTCGTCAACTGGTTGACGCGGGGATTCACTTTGGCCACCGGGCCAGCCGCTGGAACCCGAAGATGAAGGACTACATCTTCGGGAAGCGCAACACGATCCACATCATTGACATCCGCGAGACGGTCAAGGGTCTGTTGCGGGCCAAGAGATTCGTTGCCCACGTGGTTGGCAAGGGTGACGACGTTCTGTTCGTGGGCACGAAGCGACAGGCGCGGCAACACATTCGGCAACAGGCGACGCGCGGCGGGATGCCCTATGTCGCAGAGCGTTGGCTTGGTGGCACGTTGACGAACTTCCGAACCGTGCGAAGCCGATTGGCTCGCCTCGAGGAGCTCGAGGCCGCGGAAGCGGATGGGACTGCTCTCCAATACAGCAAGAAGATGATCGCCACGCGTACGAGAGAGCTTCGCAAGATACGACGCAACCTTGAAGGTATTCGTGGCATGGCGCGTCTTCCCGGTTGCCTTGTCGTTGTGGATGTCCATCGGGAGCGGAACGCCGTCCGCGAAGCCAAGAAGATGGGGATCCCGACTATTTGCCTGATCGATACCGATTCCGATCCGGACTATGCGGATGTTCCGATCCCTGGCAACGATGACGCGATGAGGGCGATTGGAGTGGTGTTAGCGCACATGGCCGATGCGGTTGAGCTGGGACTGAAAGCTCGGCATGCGCCGGACCCAGACCAGGAACCGCGGCAGCCGCGGCGTCGGTCCTCCCGGCCGACAATGGCGCGGGCAGACGAGCGTGAGACTAGTGTCCCGAGCGCTGCCTCGCCGCATGCCGGTGAGAAGGAGTCAGGTGCTGAGGCTGGGGGCGCTTCGGAAGACATCAGGCAGCCAACACCCACGGAGACTCTTCCAGCCAGCGACACGGGGTCGACCTCCGCGACGGCCACAGAGCCCGAGACGTCTCCCTAAGGATGTATATCTGTCGAACGTCGCCGGGCGGAGATTGGCCTGTCCGTCCGGTTTTCTTTTAGAGCCGCAGACCGCGAGTCATCCTGCTGGTACGCGAGTGGCTCCGCCAGGCAGATGAGGACGCGGACGTCCTGTCGGGGCCAAAGGGGAATGTAAAGGGTTTCGCAGCATGGCAACAATCACAGCTCAAATGGTAAAAGACCTGCGGGAGAAGACCGATCTCCCGATGATGGAATGTAAACAGGCTCTGACGGAGTGCGACGGTGACATCGAAGCCGCACTCGAATGGCTTCGCAAGAAGCACAAGGGGAAGATGGCGGAGCGAGCGGACCGTACGACCGGTGAGGGACGGATTGGTGTCTATATCGACGATGCCAGGGGGGTCGGCGCCCTGATCGAGCTGCAGTGCGAGACCGCCCCGGTGGCGAAAAACGAGCTCTTCGTCAATCTGGCCAACGACATCGCCAAGAGGGTTGCTTCAGGCTCCGACGCGTCGCCGGATCCGGAAGCGGTTCGCAAGGATCCGGAAGTCGACGGCAAGTTCACGGACGTCTTCGGCCGGCTGCGGGAAAAGATGAACCTGAGAAGGTGCCGGCGGGTCGAAGGTAACCACCTTGCATCCTATATACACCACGACGGAAAAAGTGGTGTTATGTTGGCTCTCGATGCCGAACCGCAGTCGGATAAGGCGATCGCTGCCGACCTGTGCATGCACTCGCTGTTTACCGAACCCATCGCTATCGATCGGAGCGGGGTACCGGCTGACCAGGTTGACAAGGTGCGAAGTGAAGCGATCGAAATCGCCAAGGCCGAGGGCAAACCCGAGCAAATCATCGAGAAGATCGCCCTTGGCAAGGTGAACGCATTCTTCGGCGAGCGTGTCTTGATGGAGCAGTTGCACGTCAAGACCGATGATTATGGCAAGAAGGCACGAATTGGCGACGTCCTCAAGCAGGCGGGTGTCAGCGCCGTGACCGATCTTGTCATCATGAAGGTGGGTGCATAGGTCTGCGGTGGTAGGTCAACCACCTGGTCGCTGCTACCTCGGACGACGCACGCAGCCGGGGGCCGCGGCGAAGGATGGATCGCGGCTGTTGAGACACCGTCATCGCGAACGAGTCAATGGCTGAGCCCAAGTATCAGCGAGTGCTCCTGAAGGTGAGCGGAGAGGGCTTATGCGCGCCCGGGACCACGGGGATCGATGGCGACGAGCTCAAAAGACTTGCCGGGGAGATCGAGCTTGTTGTCCACCTCGGGGTTCAGGTCTGTGTCGTTGTTGGCGGAGGCAACATCGTTCGAGGCAGCGTCATCGCCAAGGACTCGCCTATCGAGGAAAGCACCGGGCACTACATGGGCATGTTGGCCACCGTCGTGAACGCTTTGGCTGTCCAAGATACGCTGGAATCGTTCGGCGTGCCGACACGCGTGCAGAGTGCCCTGGCAATCGACCCGGTGTGTGAACGGTTCATCCGGCGGCGGGCGATCCGACACATGGAAAAGGGCAGAGTGGTAATCTTCGCCGGCGGCACTGGCAACCCCTTCGTCACTACCGATACCGGAGCGGCTCTTCGGGCGGCTGAGGTCCGAGCAGACGTGTTGCTCAAGGCGACGAAAGTCGATGGGGTCTACACTGCTGACCCCGTCGCGGACCCGTCCGCCGAGCGGATCGAACATCTGACCTATAATGACGTAATCGACCGACGCCTGGGAATCATGGATGTCAGCGCGATCGACCTCTGTCAGCGAAGCCGCATCCCGATCATCGTGCTAAACCTGAGGAAACCAGGGAACATGCGGGCCGTTGTCCTTGGATCAGGCGTGGGAACGCTGATCGATGCGGGGAAGTAGATTGCGGATCGGGAATTCGTCGTTGCTTGCGATCCTTCTGGCGGTGCGATCGTGTCGGATATAGGTTTGTTCCATTCTTGTCGAGGATGCGTGAGTCTGTAGGGCCAGTCGGAAACGGAGGTTACGGCCATGCCACTCTCAAAGATCGAGAAAGAGTGCGCCTCCAAGATGGATAAGGCGATTGAGTTTCTCAAACAGGAACTTCGCGGTATTCGCTCGGGGCGGGCCCATCCGGGTCTGGTTGAACATATCAAGATCGAGGTCTCGTCTTATGGTAGCACCATGGAGCTACGGGAGCTGGCGAGCATCAGCGTGCCTGACCCCAGCACCCTGCTCGTCAAACCGTACGATCCGGGGACGTTGAAGGATATCGAGAAGGGGCTGCAAACCTCGGAGCTCGGCATCGCTCCGCATAGCGACGGCAAGAGCATCCGGCTGCCGATTCCACCGCTTTCCGGCGAGCGCCGACAGCAGCTCGTTCAACAAGTCAAAAAGATGGCTGAGGCCCAGAAGGTAGCGGTCCGCAACACCCGCCGCGACGCCAACAAAGCCATCGATGTGGAAGAGAAAGCCAAAAACACCAGCGAAGACCAAGCCGAAGATGCCAAAGACCACGTCCAAAAAGTCACCAAAAAACATGAGGACGAAATCGACGAGATCGTCTCCGCCAAGACCAAAGAGATCGAAGAGGTGTAGCAAACCGTCGAAACGCGGAGGAGCGCGGCGACAACATCGGGCCGAATGCGGGCTCGAAACGTTAAGACATTGAGGGCAGCGAGACCCGGGGAGCACAAACCCAAATGTCGAAACCCGGCGCCTCACCACACTACGTGCGGGGGCGAGATGGACCACGCGGATCCTGGGCGCAGTCTCGCGCTCGCTTGGGTTGAGGAGGAATGCGAGGTCACGCGTCCGACACGACCCCGGTGTGCACAGGAGTCACTTTATCATGTTCCCAAGTCCCGAAGCAAAGCAGCTATCACACGTTTTGAGCGTCCACAAGCCCCAACTACTCGAGGCACTCAGTGCCGCGATCAGGGAGGCACTAAGCGGGAATGCACTGGAGCGGCAAGTGCTCGTCGGGCTTCTGACGGAAGTCCCCGAGCGTCTTAAGGCTCTTGAAATACCGGATGTGGAGTTTCGCTGTCGATGCAAGAGTATTCACCAAAAGCCGATGGTGACCAGGGGCGCAGAGAAGTCCGAACTGGGCGATATGCTTGTAGTGGTCAAATACCACCTGCCCGATTACACGTGCATAGCGAAGAGTATTGTATATCAGCTTAAGCTGACGGAACGGGGAGGAAGCAAATGCCGCATTGACAACAAACAGCTGACGCTCCTGAGGGATTGGCCTTGTTTTAGTTTCGGTCAGCGTCGCGATGGGAAACGACAAGAATTCGCAATCCACCCGGGGACGACCGAATTCGGCTCGTACATGCTGGAGCCTCGAGGTATCGTGGATGACTATCCTGTGATACGTTGGGTCATTACTCGAAGCACGCCCTCCGGCGCGTCTGTCACCACGCACATCTCATCATCTGGGTGTTGTCCCACAGCTTGGGAGTGTCTCGACGAGGGTAGGTCCTCGGCAGACATTGGCCTACCACAAGACCACGTGCCCCCCGACGTTTTCGCATTCGCTGCTCACATCCTGTTCCAGACGGGGGAGCCACACTCCAACCACGAAGTGTACCGACTGATATCCGCGCTCTACCGTTTCTGCCGGATGGAACCCGACCCCCCGGAGGAGTTCGCGGAGTATCAGGTCTCGGACGAGAATGACGGGTTCCTGCTGCTCGAAATCAACGTGCACCATTTTCCGGAAAGGGAAGCGCACAAACCCCACAGGACCCCGTAGGCTGGTTCCGTGTAAGACCTTCAATGTCCGACCATGCCCCGTGGACCACGCTTAGGAACAATAGGCACGTGCGCGGGCCGATGCGTCCTGCGACGACTGTGGATCTCGGGGGTCCCTCCGGGCGGAGACGAGGAGTGGTCTACCTGGTTATGCCCCGATCTCTCCGTTTTGCCTGAGGGTCGAACAGTCGCCAAGCAAGCGAGAATTGTCCCCCATTCCAAATACTTACGGCCGTTCAGCGAATAAACCAGTACAATCTGCGGAGACTCTGACAAAGCGGAGGTGCTTGCGATGACAGCCATTCCGGGGTTCTGTCGTGCGCGGTCGGCGGTCCTATGGTCGAGCGTGGTTCTGATGTACGGCATGAGGGCCGCATGGGCACAGGTGCCCATCTTCGACGAGCCACTTAGTCCGCGGATCGCCAATTACGACATCAAGGCTACGCTGGATGACGAAGCCAGACGCATCGACGGCGAGATGGTTCTGACGTGGAACAATCCGTCGAAGGATCATGTTGGCGATCTGCAATTCCATCTCTATCTCAACGCTTTCAAGAACGCTGCGTCGACCATGTCGCGGGAACGGCTCCACGTGCGGGCTGCGGGTACGGACGGTGAACCGCCCGACGAACTTCCGTGGTCCGAGGAGAAAACCTGGGGTTGGAACCGGATCACGCGGATGGAGGTAGACGGGGTCGACGTGACCGATCGCATCGCCTTCTACCAGCCGGACGACGACAACGTGGACGATCAGACGGTAGTGCGCGTCGAGCTTCCGACACCAATCGCACCGCGGGCGACGGCCCGCATTCACGTGGAATTCGAGATCAAGATTCCCGAGAGCAACATCCGGGTGGGCTGGTGGCAGGATGATTTCGTCCTGATGTCCCACTGGATTCCCAAGATCGGTGTGTACGAGACGCCGGGTATGCGATTCGTACCAGCCGATGCACCGCACGGGCGGTGGAATTGCCACCAGTTTCACTACGCGACGGAGTTCTATGCCGACCACGGTGTCTATGACGTCCAGATCACCCTGCCGGAGAAGTACGTGGTCGGGACGTCCGGTCTGATTCTCGAGAAGCGCAACAACGACGACGGTACGCAGACGGTTGTCGCCCATGCCGAGGACGTGCACGAGTTTGCCTGGGTGGCGGATGCCCAGTTTCGGGAAGCGACAGCCGTGTGGCAAAATCCCCAGACGAAGC
>CAYOQG010000223.1:0-10101 GCA_964405925.1 uncultured Phycisphaeraceae bacterium
TGAACGGACGCGCGACTTCGGGGATGTCTACCTGGGTTTGCTGCTCTGGCAGACTGTGGAACTGGACAACCTGCTGGATCGCAAGGTCGCGCATGGGCGATCGCGCATTCCCTGGCCGTTGATGGCCACGGTGTCGACCCTGGCGAGATTCTGCGAGCCGTCCAGCGAATTGCACATCGCCGACACCTGGTACTTTCGGACGGCGCTGTCCCCGGTGGGTCGACGGATTCGTAACTCGTAGTAACCACCGTCTCTGAGGAACCACACGATCACCCAGGCATTGCCCGAGCTGTCAACAAGCGAACCCCTGTGACCATGCCCTGCTCGCGGACCACGGTGGAATCGCACGCGCCAGGCCATCTGCAGTGCGGCGATCCTGCCTTCCGGTCCATCCACGCCGTCGGCTTCCACGACGCTAAACTTTCGAGGCTCTGTCACACGGCCTAGATCACTCGCTGTCTACGCTTCGCGGTACGGGTTACCCCTGTGCCACGCAAGACCCACTTCCGGCCGCTGGCCAAGCTTTACCGAGCAGCCCAAATCGGACTGCCGGGTTCCCTTCGGAAGGTTTCAACCCTCTATCTCATGCGGTTTCCTCCTTTCCCGAGCTTCGCCTGACGCAAGGATGGCATTTTCAAATGTTCTCTGGGTTTGCAGTGCTTTTTTTCGAGATTTCATGGCGGCGGCCGGTCTGCGAAGGAACCGGAGCCGTGCCTGCGTAACACTGCAACGCTTCAGGGGAATCGAATCGATCGCGGTCGTCACCCAGCTCGGCCAGTAGACGCGAAGTCGTCTTCGTGCCAGCTCCCGGCAGTGAACCGAACACGTCATGATCGGGATGGTCGGCGAACAGCTTCTCGATCCTTTCGCGGAGCATGTCCAGGTGCTTCTGAAGCGCCTTCAGTTGGGCGACCAACGCAAGAGCCAGCATACTCTTGGCATTTGTGGCCGCCTGGCTGCCGGTGAACAGCTCTGCCCGGGCAAACAGAGCTAGGCGTGTTTCGTAGGTCTGAGGGCGAGCCAACTTGTTGGCGTGAAGGAACTTCTCCCACCTGCGCTTGCCGGCAGCGGTCAGCTTCTGGGGCGTGGGGAACTGCTCCAAGAACTTCAGGGCCGACGGTACCATCCAGTCGTCGAATACTTCGAGTGCCGTTGGATAATACTCTTTCAAAGCAGCGCGCAATTGGCAAACTAGCGCTGTACGTTGCTCAATCAGGGTCATCTCATCACGGCACAACACCCGCAATTCACCAATTAGCGGGTCGTTCTGTGTAAGCCGTCGCCAACCGTGTCCGTCGGTGCGCAGGGCGTCAGCCATGCTCCATGCGTCCACGAAATCCGTCTTGTTTCCGCTCGGTGCCTTTCGCTCGCGATAACGTTTAGCCGCCTTGGGATTGACCGGATACACCAAGAGCCCGGCGCCTAGGAGACGTTCGACCGTCGCCCCTGAACTTGTTTCAATGGCAACCGGTGGGGAGCCGTACGCGCGCAACTGGATGCGAAGGGACTGCCAGCCCTCTTCAGAATCTTCTATGCGAAGATTCAGCACGATCTGACCATCCTGATCCACCGCGACGACGTCGTGATGGTCGCTGGCCCAATCGAATCCCACAAAAACCAAATGCTCCTCCCACGTCGGAATCTGTTCATCCATGGATTGTTCCTTGATTCGTTTTCCGCGCGCTCTCCGAGATGCCGTGGACCTGCTACCAGTCGACCTGATACGAGAGCCTTCGCGAGGCACAGGTCTCTCAGACTTCTGAGCAGGTACTAACGGGGTGACCGGTGATCTGAAAACAGCCCTCGAAGAGCTAGGAACCACAAACCGTGAATACCCCGTGGCATCGTCACATAACGATCCAGGAAGCGTACAGTCAGCAACAGATTTCACAACCGCCGCCGAGTTACTCACAGCCGAGTCTCGTTGAGCTCCTGGGGGCTCCTCAACTCGTCTATGACTAACGTCGGCAAGGGTATCAGGAACGACAGGCTCGGTGTGCAACGAGCTGGAGCCTCTGTTGATGATGAGTGAACCTCATCCAGGCCGTTAAGCCCACCACCGCATCGTGTTGCCATTTCAGCCAGGGATTCCACAACCATTAACGTTTGGAGCAGCCACACTGTCGAAAAGGGCGTTTTCTGAACCGTGTGTCCTCTCAAGCGTTCCAACGGGATGCTGGTCCAAGCGCCTTGAACAACGCCCCGAGATCAGCTAAACTGGCGCTACTGGCTCAAAACTTCGGTCTAGTCACTGCCAACAGGACGGGGCGGGCGGCTCCCTGCACCGGATCTGCAGCCCCTGCGAAGGAGCGGGGGACAACTTGGGCCGCCACAGGGCTCGAACATCGGTAAGTTGGCTGGTTTACAAACCGCCGAAAGGAATCTGCTATGAGCTTGAGCAAGCTGCGTGCGGGACTGTGCTTATGTGTGATCGTCGCAACGTCGATCGTGACCGAGACAGCAAGCGGGGATTCCTGGCTCGCCGTTTCCGCAGATGGTATCGTGACGATCCAAGATATTTCGGCTGCGAAGCCTCCGGTCTTGGACGTCCGGGCGTACGACGAGAATGGGATCGAGCTCGCAGTAACGACTACAGGTCTTGCCTTTGCGCCCCGGACAACCAAGGGGGGCGACTTTGTGCAGATCATGTGGCCCGATCGGCCGGTAACGGGTGAGATCGGTACGCCGGCTCTGCCTGTGATCCGCAGACTGTTCACGGCACCTGCTGCGGCCGATGTGCTGATCACCATCGACCAGGGTCAGACAGTCGTCATTGATGCCCGATCGGCCAGCCTCCCTTTGCGTGTGATGCCGGTCCAGCCTCCGATACCCAAACTGCCAGGCGCTCGGGCCAGGGCCGAATTCGTGCTCGACGAAGCGAGCTACGGCGTTGACCGCGGGTTGCTGGCCGAGCGAGCGGTGGTTGAAGAGCTGGGCATCGTTCGGGGGCAGCGGTTGTTCCTGCTCGAGGCCCGCCCGGTGGACTACAATCCCGTTGCCCAAACGCTCACTGTTTGGCCGGAGATTGGAATCGGGATCCATTTTGACGGCGGAAACCAGTCGGCCGGTGGTCTCTTACCGCTGCCTGGTCTTCACCATATCCTGCTCAACCCGAGTCCGGCCGCAGGGGCCGGCCGTGGTACAGGCAATTATCTGATCGTCGTGGCCAGTACGTTCGAGACTGACATCGCATCCTATGCAGCAGCCAAGGCGGCTCAGGGATTCACCGTCACGACACATTCGGTCGCTCCCGGAACCAGCAACAGCACCATCAAGAGCTATATTCAGGGCCTATGGGGTGACCCCGGAACGGCACCAGATTATGTACTCCTGGTCGGCGACACCGACAGGATCCCCCACTGGACCGGTGGCGGGGCCGGCTCACCGGCCACAGACCTGCAGTACGGCAGCATGGATGGGTCAGCCGACTGGTATCCCGATATCGCCATCGGGCGCTTTCCCGTGGACACGCCGGCTGAGTTGCAGACCATGATCGACAAGACGCTTTACTACGAGAACGGTCCGCTCGCCGATCCTGCCTACAAGAAGCGGGCGGTGTTCATGGCGTCCGTGGACAACTATCAGATCAGCGAGGGCACCCACGAATACGTCATCAATACCTACTTGGAGCCGTTCGGGTACCAGGTGGACAGGCTCTATCAGGTGACGTACGGCGCGACCACGCAAGACGTGACTGACTCGTTCAACGACGGCCGGTTCTACGGTATCTACAGCGGCCACGGCGGCGAATACTCCTGGGCAGATGGACCGCCGTTCTCCCAGAGCAACGTCAACGCCCTGACCAACGAGAACATGTATGCGATGATCTGTAGCTTCGCATGCGTCACGGGAACCTACACACTGGACGAATGTTTCATGGAAACGTGGGTTTTGGCGCCGAATAAAGGCGCGGTTACGGCCTGGGGCTCATCCGTCACCAGCTATTGGGACGAAGACGACATCCTCGAGAGGCGGCTCTTCGACGCGATCTTCGATAACGAGGACGACGTCAAGACAGAGATCGGACCGATTTACAACGAAGCCAAGATTCGTCATTTGGCTTACTACGGCCCCACCTCCACGACGCGTCGCTACTTCGAGATGTACAACCTGATGGGCGATCCTGCTTTGCCTCTTCCGAGCGGTTGTTCGGATGCGGGAGAGATTGCGATCGATCGAACCGCGTACGCATGCGAAAGCACGGTCCAGATCGAAGTGATGGACTGCGGGCTGAACGTCAACGACAACGTGATCGACACGGTCGAGGTCATGGTCCAGTCGGAGTCGGAACCCGCCGGCGAGAGCGTGACACTCTACGAGACCGACACCGCGTCATCGCAGTTCAACGGTACGATCACCTTGAGCCAGACCGACGAAGCGGGGGTATTGCTCGTGGCCGAAGGTGATACGGTTGTCGCGACCTATGTCGATGCCGATGACGGCCAGGGGGGTCAAAACGTCGAGGTCATCGTGAGCGCGGGCATCGACTGCCAGGCGCCAGGCATCTCGAACATACAGGTGTCCGACATTCAGCCCAGAAGTGCAACCGTCACGTTCGATGCTGATGAGCCTGTCATCGGGATCGTGCACTACGGGCCGGGTTGTGATGCTCTCACCCAACAGGCCTCTTCGAGCGTCTACGCCGGTTCCGTCGTCGTGAACCTCACCGGGCTGAACCACAGCACGGCGTATTACTTCACCGTGGAGGCGGAGGACGAAGCCGGCAATGCGTCCGGTGACGACACCTGCTATTCGTTTGTGACGCCGGAAGTGCCCGACTTCTTTGCGGAACAATTTACCGGTGACTTCGATCTGGCCAACTTGTCCGTGTTCTTCACGCCGAACGGCTCTGACGATTTCTACGCTGGCTGTACCGAGCAGATCGCAGCTTTCCCCACAGACCCCACCGGTGGTACAACACTGAGCTTCTCACCCTCCAATGACGACGGATACGCCAACGTTTTCCTGAGCGGGGGCGAGACCGTGTCGCTGTACGGGACCGGATACACAAACTTCTTTGTAGGCTCGAACGGGTACATTACATTCGGGGCTGGCGACAGCGGATACGATGAAACATTTGCAGATCATTTCGACCTGCCGCGGGTATCGGGTTGTCTCAACGACCTGTCCCCCGGACCAGTTGGGACCGTGTCTTGGAAGCAGCTCCCGGATCGCGTGGCCGTCACCTGGGACAACGTGCCCGAGTACAACACCGCCAACTCCAACAACTTCCAGATCGAGCTATTCTTCAACGGGGACATCCGGATCAGCTACCTGCAAATGGATGCCGGTGACGGTATCGCGGGTCTTTCCGCTGGTGACGGCGTCGACCCCGACTTCATCGAGAGCGACCTTTCCGCCCTATTGGTCTGCGCTGAACGTCCGCCAACCGCTTTCAGTGTGGAATTGGAGACACCGGGTGACACACCCGTCATGGTTACGCTGAACGCCAGTGATGACGGCTTGCCCGACCCGCCGGGGATGCTTACGTACGTCGTCCTTTCGCTCCCGACCTATGGCACGCTGAATGATCCGGGCACCGGGCCGATTGAATCGGTTCCCTATGCCCTGCCGGACGGTGACAATCAGGTTGAGTATGTTCCACTTTCTTGGTTCAGAGGCGGCGATACCTTCGAATTCAAAGCCAATGATGGCGGTGTACCTCCAGACGGAGGGGATTCGAACACCGCCGCTGTTTCAATCACCGTCGGAGGTCCGGAGTCCGTCTTTTTCTTCCCACTGGACACCGATCCCGGTTGGACGAGGGAAGGCCAATGGGAGTTCGGCGTCCCGCAAGGTGGTGGAAGTTCCAACGGCGACCCCACCGGCGGCTTCACCGGTTCAAACGTGTTTGGATATAACCTGGCTGGGGATTACTCCAATAACCTTCCTCCCACCTACTTGACGACCACACCGATCGACTGTTCGAACGTGACCGGCACTGAGCTTCGATTCCAACGCTGGCTGGGCGTTGAGGGGGCAACCTATGACCATGCCAGTGTGGAAGTGTCCAACGACGGCACGAATTGGACCACGATCTGGGACCACACCGGTGGCACGACCAGCGACGGTTCTTGGTCACTACAGATTTTCGACGTCTCGGATGTCGCGGATGGTCAACCGGAGGTCTACATCCGCTGGGTCATGGGGCCCACCGATTATGTCTTCGGTTATCCCGGCTGGAATATCGACGACATCGACATTTGGGGCATCACCGCACCGGCTGACTGTAATGGGAATGAAATCCCTGATTCCCAGGACATCCTCGACGGTACCAGCGAGGACTGTAACCTGAACAACGTCCCCGATGAATGCGAGAGCGATCCGCAGATCCTAAGTCAACCGACAAGCGAACTGGCGTGCTACGGTGGATCGGTGACGTTCACGGTCACCGCTGAGGGATTTGGAGCGCTGACGTATCAATGGCGGAAAGACGGCGTCGACATCGACGGTGAGACTCAGGCTTCGTGTACGATTGACTCCGTTGATGATGAGACGGTCGGTGACTACGACGTTGTGGTGAACGGCGACTGTGGGTCGGTAACCAGCGACGCAGCCACACTCTCGACCCTGCCCGTGCCTGCAACAGTTCAGCCCGATCCCACGGCACCGGACGTGGGTAACGGGACCAAAAACCGCTATCTGTCGTTTATCGCAGGCGAAGCCGGCAGCGAGCAGGCTATCCATGTCACGCTGGCGTCAGTCCCTGGATCCCCCTACGCGGAAGGTCGGACGATGTGGGTGCAAGAACCCCATCCGATCACGGAAGCCTCCGGCTCGGCGGCACCGACGCCGGAGCCCACACACATGGCGGCCTCGCTGGGCTGTCAGCCGTTCTACACCGATTGGGCTGCGCTTGGGGTCATCGACGTTTACGACGACGCCGTCGTCCCGGGCGGCTCCTACGAGATTCGCGTGATCGACGCCCTTTGTGACCCGGCGCGTGGAGAAAGCTATTCGCCACAACTGGACGTCGCCTTGGCGGCACCTGGCGATGTGGTTGGTGACTGTGCCGACTGTCCGTGCACCGCGCCGAACGGTGTGATCGATTTTGTGGACATCTCCGCCGTTGTCGAGAAGTTCAAGAACACCCCGTGCACACCGGGCGGACCGGGTGTCCCGCGGAAGGCCGAGGCTGACCTGATCAACTCGACGACGACGTTGCCGAAGCCCGACCACGTGGTCGATTTCGTGGACATCAGCTACTGTGTGGACGCGTTCCGCGGCGAGGCAGCCCCCCTGCCTGGACCACCTTTGGATGATCCGTGTACGCCGTGAGCTTGGCACAACGGGTCTGACTCGGCGACCTTTCACACACCTTTGGCAGAAACCGGCAACGGGCAATACGCGAATTGTCCAGCCACCAATCGCGTCGGTGCCGGCGTCGGCGCGACTCTGCCCCTGTCAACTGTAATCGACCTGCGACCCCAATACTCGGGCGTTTTTGCAGGTTGTACCGTCGTCTTGCACGGTCGACGCCCGGTGGGATAATAGGGCGTGTGCCCAGTCGGAATGCCACCTGCAAAGCCACGATGACTTTGCAGCGGCATCGATCAGGGCGGAGCCGGCGAGCCATGGAAGCCACCATCACCGATCAAGTGGAAGAGTATTTCGATGTCCTCTTCGGCCGCATTTTCTCCAAACCGTTTCGGCCGCTGATCGCAGAGCACCGGAAACGTAGAGTCGTCCTCCGGCAGGTCGAGGACTCCGCCGATGCGGCCTCTCAATCGCTGGTTCGCCTTTTCGAGAACTTTCAGCTTTCGTCGACGCAGGTCGGTGACGTGCTCGGCGGCCTCGGTCAGCTTCAGGAGCGGATCACGACCGAGGACGTCGCCAACCCGAACCGTACGCCCGAATCGATTGTCGAAGAGCTGCTGGACGTTCTGCCATGCCCGGGGCCGGTTAAACAAGCCGGGCACGATGCCATCTACCGCGTCGCCCTTCACTCCGTTATCCAGGTGCTGACGCTGGTGGGTCCGGTGATGGCGGAGTGGCGAAGACTCAATTTCTCCACCACGTTCGAGCTGCCGCGGCGCGTCGTTCGGCAACTCAACGAGATTACCTTCCAGCTCGGCGCTCGCACCCCGGAGGGTGAATCAGCGGAGGACGAACGGTATGAGCTGACCTACCGCGACTATTTGTTGCAGCGGTTTTATCGCGTCGAGGCTGGCACCGTTCGGATGACCACCAATCTGGACGTCGATCTCCGCGAGCTGTTCGTCATGCCGCAGGTGCGACGTCGTCCGGTCGCCAAAGCGAAGGATGACCAAACGCCGATGGATCTGGCCGCTCTGCTGGACCTGGCTGGTGCCCGCAAGGTCTTTGGACGCACGCCGGGAATTGATGACGATCCTGGGAAGCCAACCAAGAGCACCGATGCCATTACCGCGCTAGAACAGGTGAGACAAAATACGCGGAACGTCATCGTCGGTCTGCCCGGGAGTGGCAAATCCACGTTTCTGGAATGGCTGCAACTGAAGATCGCCTCCGTCGATGTAGAGCTGGTTCTGGGCGGTGAGCAAGCGATCCCACTTTTGCTCCGTGTGCGTCAGCTTGACCCGAGAAACCTGCCACTGGGCAGCGCTTTGATTGAAAGAGCGACGGCGAGTCACGATAGGGCAGCCTTGATGCCCGAGGGGTGGCTTGATCGGCAGATGAAGGCCGGGCGAGTGCTGGTCATGCTCGACGGCCTCGACGAGACGGATACGGACCTGCGAGACGAATACGTCTTCCCCTGGCTGGTCAAACTCGTCGAGGACTATCCGGAATGTGCCTTTTTGGTCTCCTCACGCCCGGTGGGTTATCCCGCAGGTGCGCTGCGGAAGCTGAAGTTTGCCGAGTGTGATCTGATGGACTTCGACCAGGCGCGGATCAACGAGTACACCTGCCACTGGTGCACAGCCGTAAGGCTCGCCCGCAATGAGCCCGAGGACGAGGCCCGTAAGGAGGGCAAACGCGAGGGTGACGAGATCGTGGCGGGATTCAAAGAGAACGCCTACATTCGCGACCTGGCCCGCAATCCGTTGATGCTCTCGGCTGTTTGTCTGGTCAACTACTTCGAGGGCGGCAAGCTCCCGGAAGATCGGGCGATGCTCTATCGCCTGTGCGTCGAGGGATTGTTACACCATTGGGACCAGCGGCGGGGGATCCAATCCGAGTTCAGCCTGGAAGAGAAAGTGCGGGTGTGTCGGGAGGTTGCCCTGGCCATGCAGCTCGATGACAAGGCCGAGTGCAAGGTTGACCAGGTACGTGAGACGTTTGCCGCCGTTCTCAATGACAAGGAGCGGGCCAAGAAGCTTCTCGAGCATACGCGGTACCGCACGGGGCTGCTGGTCGAGCGCCGGTCCGGTGTCTTCGCCTTCGCCCACCTTACCTTTCAGGAATACCTGGCTGCCAGGGCGGTCCACGAAGGGAACCAACTCGGAGTCGATCCCGAGCGGTTGGCCAAGGAGCATGACGACAGTCGCTGGCAGGAGGTGATTCCCCTGTACTGCGGTCTGGCACCAGCCCCGGGTGCCCGCGCCATGATCGAGCGAATGATTGCCCTGGAGGACACGCTTTCACTGAGCAGTGTTCTAACAGAAGCGTATCTCTCCTCGGGTGCGGAACTCACTGACGACCTGAATCTGCGTCGCCAGGTGATCCAACGAGTCGCCAGAGCGCCATGTTCGGTCGAGGGTGTGCTTCAGAGATTCCGCGCGGACGAAGTCGCCCCGATAGCGAACATGCAACTCGGAGGCATGAAGGCAAATCTAGCATTCAGCGAGGGTTACGCTTGGCTTGTACCCCGCCCGGATTGTCTCAACGTGGGGTCAGCACTAGCCAAGCTTGATCAATGGAAGACCTATAGTTCGTTTCAGCTAACCGAACTCGTATATCTTGTACACCGTTTTGCCTCGTGCAGAGCAGTGGATGAGCTTGTCCGGCATTCGGGGCTATATGCTGCGCCGGGGCCTACGCTCAGCTCCAGACTCAGATTTCAGACGCAGGCAGAGGTTGCCCTCCTTGCGATGCAGGGGCCGCCAGGGCAGAAGCACCGTGATCTGCCGGAAAGGGCGTTTCTCGATATACTGCGTGCGCTCGCACGGTTCGGGGCGGAGA
>CAYOQG010000224.1:0-10087 GCA_964405925.1 uncultured Phycisphaeraceae bacterium
GGGGCGGGGGGGGTGCGCGTGCCCCGGGGCCCCCCGCCCCCCCCCCCCCCTTTATTGGGGGGTGGGGGGGGGGGTTAAAGCAACGACCTGAAGACGTGTCGCATGGCGAAAAGTACCGCCATGAGCATCAATACGGCGCCGGGTAAGTGCGGTTTGCCTTCGTGTGCCATACATACGACAACCGGGAGCAACGTGAACAATAGGGCCGAGAGCACACCGGCACGCGATCCAGCCAGGCGTCGAGCGATCCCAAACACGATGACCAAGCCCACCAATCCCCATGCGGCAGCGTAGGCTCGGGCGACGATGTAGAACTTGCCGAACTCGTCCGGGTTGTCGAGGTAATAGACGACGTCGCTGCGAACGTCGATGAACCCGACCACCCCACACGTACCGATCAGGGCTCCCACGGGATAGATGAATAGCCCACCGTATTGGTACAGCTTGGGGTCGAGTTGGACCCTGCGGGGGTTCATGCCCGCCAGTGCCATCATAGTGATCATCTCGTCCGGCTGATAGGTGTAGAGGCGATAGCGCAGGTAGATTTTGGCGACGTCTTCTTCGGTTGCCGTCAGGTGGATGGGCTCGTCGCCCCTTTTTTCGAGCGGATCGACGTCAACATCGGCTCCTCGGGTGGGTGAGAACTTTTCCCCGGCACCCGCCAGTCGATAAATCTTCTCACCTGACCACGGCGGATCGTCACCAAAAAGATACTTATCGATCTTTCTGCTCGGAAGCCCCCAAGTGATCCCGATCACCGAGATCACTGCAAAGAGCGCGAGGATCGCCCCCAGCGACACAAGCTCGACACGCGAGATTCGGTTGGGTTGACTATCCATCAGGCATACATTGTGCATCGGCTCGTCGCGGGCAACAAGTCTAGCGCCGCCCCTTGCGGGCGGCGGGTGAAGCCTGTCCTACATCCGGAGTGTACAGAATGCTGGATCAGACACCTGATACAACGCTCTGCTTGTTGCCGTGGTTCGCACCGTACGAAAACTACGAAACGGCCTGGTGTGTCGAGACTCCTACCTCGACATATCGTTGGTGCCCTTGGGGTGCGAGAGGGGATTCTCGCACCATCCATGAGTTCGCCAGCCGTGGCTGGGTCTGAAGACCGGCGGTCGCCGGGTGTTCCGTTCGCTGGAGACCTAGCCTGAAGACCCTTTTTCGCCATTTCGCTAAGTCTGCACACCTTTCACTTGACAACGTGACGTGCTGCAAGCACCTTTCGGATAATCCAACAAGTCCAGTAAGGAGCAGCGTCATGACTTCCGGGTCGAAAGAGACGTATGGCTGGGTCATTGGGGTCATAATCTTCCTGTTGTTATTCGTGGCCCCGTGTATTGGCCTGTTTTTCGGAATCAGGTCGCTACGCAAAGCCCTTGCCCGCCCGGTGGCCCCAAAACGGCTTTACGCCGGAGCTTTTATGGTCATAGGTATCCTTGTTGGTGGGGTTGCTGCAACCGTAGGTAGGGTACGCGAGGTGGGCACGATCACCCCGCTGGCACTCTTTATGGGCTGCTTCATAGGGGGTTGTCTGGGTACTGGGTTGGGGATGTTGGTTTTCAGGGTCAACTTGCTTGATCAGAAACCAACCCATATCGAGACCCAATGTCCTCACTGCAATGCGATACTCACAGTGAAACGGATGCGCAGTGGGCGACGCCAAAAATGTAAATGCGGAAAGACGTTCGTCGTCAAGCCTATTCCTCGACTAGCCGAAAAATCGTGACCCATCTCGTTTTTTTGACTGCTCTGTTACCCACCCACTGGGCTCTCTGGCATGGCCTGACCGGGGACGTGCTCAAGGGGGATGCCCGTAGAATCGACTCTAAGCCTCTCTGACGCATGATTTCGATCTCGGCGGTATCTGGAGAGGCGCGGAGTGTGTCCGGCTAATCGTTGAAACCTGAAGAGACGGGTTTTCGTGTGGTCTGCGGAGTGACAGTGTGGGCATCTGACCTGGAACATTACCAGTCGATCTCAGGCGCTTGCGCCATTTGGTGTTGCATGGACCCGCTGCGCGTTGCTCGGGTGCCGCTGGCTTCAACCCGCGTGTTGCCGCGGGCTCCCGACAAGCCAGCATTATGTTTCGCCCGCGGGTCGGAGTACGCGTGTTTACTCCCAAAATGGTGCGGCGCATTTGTAGCGGCCGCCGGGGAAGACGCGGTTCAGGGCTTTGAGCACCCCGCGGATGGTGCGGTGGCCGATGTCGTCGGACCAGGATAAGGGCCCCTTGGGATAGTTCGCACCCTTCACCATAGCGAGGTCGATGTCTTTTCGGCTTGCGACACCGTCCTCGAAGGCGAAACCGGCTTCGTTGATGATCGCACTCAAGATCCGGCAGAAGACGTATTGCTCGGTGGCCGACGCCCGATCCAGACCGCCCTTGCTGGTGAAAGCCCACATCGCGTCGGAGAGCAAGGGCGACACGTCGAAACTGCGTCGATCGACCGGGTAAGCGGGCAAGGGCAGATCGTCACGATACAGATAGAACCCTCGGCCGGTCTTGCGGCCCAAGTGGCCTTGCTTGACGAGTTTGCGCTGGATCCCATGGGGCTCTAGCCGTGCGGGTCTGCCCATTCGCTCCCAGATCAACTCGCTGGAGGCTAAGCTCACGTCAAGACCGATCAGGTCCATCAGGGCAAAGGGGCCCATCTTGAATCCACCGAGAATTCGCACGGTGGTATCGATCTCGTCAACACCAGAGACGCCCTCGTCCAGCAGCCTAAGGGCTTCCAGGTAGTATCCTCGGGCGACGCGGTTCACGACGAACCCCGGTGAGTCCTTCACCCGGACCGGGGTCTTGTGCCACTGCTTGGCCACCTTGCAGGTCGCGTCGATTGTGGCATCGTCGGTCGCTTCTCCTGCGACCACCTCGACGAGCTCCATCACCGGGGCGGGATTGAAGAAGTGCATCCCGAGCACACGCGATGGCGTCTTGACCGCTTCGGCGATCTCGGTGACCGAAAGCGACGAAGTGTTGGAAGCCAGGATGGCTGTCTCGGGAACCGCCTTCTCAAGTGCTGTGTACAGCTCCTTCTTGGCGTCCAGGTTCTCGGCGATGGCTTCGATGACGAGCTCAACGTCGCCGAGCTGATCGAGGGATTCGGCGGGCTTGATCAGCTCGAGCATGGCCTCGCGCTTGGAAGCCGCGAGCTTGCCCTTCTTGACGGAGCGGTACGCCCGTTCGGCAATCTCATCGATCCCGCGCTGCATCGCCTCGGGATCGACGTCATGGAGATAGACCGTGCACCCGTGGCTCGCCGCCACCTGTGCGATCCCCGCCCCCATCACCCCGGCACCGATTACCGCGATTCGATCCACAGCAGCTCCTTACGTACAGGTTCCTCTCTTCGATACCCCGGTTGGCAAGCGTATCCGGGATGTGCAGCGCGGCCAAGCCTGGAAGTCCCGCGCCAACGATGTACTCACTTGGCGAATCGTTCGGGGCTCAAATAGGAATACATGCCGATGCCTCCGAGCCCGGCGATGATGCTTCGAGTTGCGGACATCACTATCCAAGAGCCGCGATGCGTCTCGGAAACCGCCGAGAACCAAGCCGCGACGCGGTGGTCGAGCGCCGTCAGTTGGAATAGAGGCTCCACGAGCCACCCGAAAATCACGGCCCCCAGCAAAGCAATCAAGATCCGTTGCCACCGTGGCAGGCGCCAGGTCTCGGTAGGTTTACCGCACTCTGGGCAGACCCCACTCTCGTTGCCAGCTAGATTGTATCCACACCCCAAGCACTGACTCCGTGCCCAACGCCTGGCACTGCGCAGTCTGGGCCTCAGCAAAGCAAACACCGGGTACACTGCAAACAACGCAAACGGCGTCCAAAGGCGCATTGTGAAGACCATCGCGGGAGTGCCTACTCCCCATCGCGGGACCCAGGCAACCGGATCCATTTCGTAGGCGAATCCAAGCAACCCGAACCGTTGCGCATCAGGCACCGGTCGCGTGTCACCGAGGAAGACTTGAAACGCAGCCTGCCCCCTGTGGATCTCCGCGTAGTACTCCCCCCGCAGGCGGGCCGCCGGGATCGTGCGGTAGGGCTGACCTTTGTAGTATTGCCAAGGTATAGCCTCGCAGTAGTTGCGAAGGCTGTCCGCGATGGTGATCGGCGCGCGCATGCTGCACAGACCCAGCACTGCAGTTGCCAAGGCGGCAAGCAAGCACAGCACGATACAAATTCGCCGAACCGTCATCAGCCTCCCGTGGGCTCGTGGAGCAGGCACGCCTTACCCCCTGCCAATTGTATGCGCGCGAGGCAGGGCCAGCACCGGACGCAAGGGGGAATTGTGCGGTTATCGCTCAGTGACGATGCGAGCAAGGGGCGCACTTACCAACGCGGTATCAGCCCGACGCGGGTGTGCCCGGTTGCTGGATCAGAGCAGTAGAGCGATCTGTATCGGCGTCGTGGTTTCGATGGGTGGTTCGGTCTTGAACAGCAGGCCGAAGGTGTAGGCCACGGGAAAAACGCTGATCATGATCGCAGCAAGCGCCAATCGCCTCCCGGTGCGATCATTGAACCTGCCTACAATCTCGCAAATGATGATGACAAGAACGATCAAAGCGAACTTGAACACGATGGTCCAGCCAAAGCCCATGTGGCTGATGATCGCGGCGGCGATCGGGTTGACCTCCCGACCCGTCCACCAATAGAGCACGAGTATCGTCAGAAAGATGTCCAGGGCCGACACGAAAACCAGCCACACGTAGGCATTCTGGTATCGCATCGGCGGGCGCGACAAGAACGGCGGCAGGCAGGATTTGCCAGTAGGCATCACCATGTCGGCACCGCACTCCCCACAATGAGCATCGACACCGGCCAGTGCTGGATGGTTGCAGACCGGACACCTGAGTTGCCCATTCCGGTCCGCCATCACCATGCCTCACAGCGCTGAGACGAACGCCAACGCCCACGGGCGTCGACCCGTGGGCTTTGGCGGTCGCTAAGTGCGATCTCGATCACAAAAGGACGCAGCCAGATCCGACTCGACCCGGTCTGACAGCGCACCCTACAGGAATTTATCGGCAACTCCGGACAGTTCTTTGACAGCCTTGATGCTCGTATCGAGCATGGCCCGCTCATCGGGGTTGAGCTCGACCTCGATGACCTTCTCGACCCCGTTCTTGCCCAACATGCAGGGGACACCCACGTAGTATCCACCGACGCCGTACTCCTTGTCGCAGTAGGCTGCACAGGGCAGGATGCGCCGCTTGTCCTTGACGATGGCCTCGACCATTCGCATGGTGCCTGCGGACGGGGCGTAGTAGGCACTGGTACCCATGAGCTTGACGATCTCACCGCCGCCCATCCGGGTACGCTGAACGATCTCGTCCAGCCGGTCCTTCGGGATTAGTTGGGTGATGGGGATGCCTGCGACAGAGGTATAGCGCGCGAGCGGGACCATGGTGTCGCCGTGGCCACCCATAAGAAGGGCGTTGATGTCCTCGACGCTGCAGTTGAGCTCCATGGCGATAAACGTCCGGAAACGGGCAATATCCAGGCACCCCGCCTGACCGACGACCCGCTGCGTTGGGAAGTCCGTGGTCTTCCAGGCCGTGTAGACCATCGCGTCGAGCGGGTTCGACACCACAATCAGGATGGACTCGGGGGCGACCTTGGCGACCTGCTCCGAAACCGCTTTTACGATCTTGACGTTGGTCTGGATGAGGTCGTCCCGGCTCATACCCGGCTTGCGCGGGATGCCCGCGGTGACGACGACCACGTCGCTCCCCTCGGCTGGACCGTAGTCGCTCGTACCCACGATGTTGCAGTCAAACCGATCGACCGGTCCGCATTGCAAAAGGTCCAGCGCCTTGCCGGCGGTCTTGTCCCCAAACTCGGGAATGTCGATCAGGACGATATCGCCCAACTCGAGTTCCGCACCCCAGACGGCGCAGCTCGCACCAACATTTCCAGCTCCGACGATAGTGATCTTTGGCCGTTTCATGTTTCTCCCCTTGGTTGCCTATACCGGGTACGAACAACAATTGACTGGGTGTGATAATACAGGTTTGCCATGGGGCGCCAAGGGTTGTGGAAGATCGAAGGCGGACGGACGAAGGCTGAATGCTGATGGCTGAAGACGGAAGGAACAACGGCGAACCCGAGCCGCGATCCCGGCGCGCTGGGAGAGCCGATTCTCGCCCCGGCGCCAGGATCATCAGCGCCGGGCGGGTCCAACGCTTCGACTGCAAGTAAGCCGCCTGGCCCGAGATTATCCGCTCAGCTTCATCCCTCCGGCCCATTCCTGGCCGACCGACCTGCGGCGGTAGCCGCTCCGACCCACCGTTTTTCAGCATTCCGCATTCATAAGTCAGCATTCTTCTGCGGGCCATACGGCAGTTCGTCTATTGTCTTGATGGTTCGGGCGGGGTTGCCAGCTACGACCGCCCAGTCGGGGACGTCTCTGACCACGACAGCCCCGGCACCGACCAGGGCGTCCCGCCCGATCGTAACGCCAGGAAGGATGGTCGCGTTGGCTCCGATCTTGGCTCCGGGCATGATGGTGGGGCCGATCAAGTCTTCCTTGACGTTCCGCGATCGTGGGTACTTGGCGTTGGTGAGGACCACGTTGGGGCCGAGCCAGCACCCCTCGTGCAGGATGCTGAACTCCGGGACGAAAACGTTGGAGTGCAGGCGAACGCCGTTGTGGATTGCCACGTGATGTTCGACGACGCAGCCGGTCCCGATGCTCACATCGTCCCCGATTTGGGTGCCCTCGCGTATGGTCACATGGTGGCCACATTGAAACCGATCGCCGATGACGCAGCCGGCGTAGATCACCGAGTGCGACCGAAGCAAACCCGACCCGCCGATGCGGGTCACCTCCTCGGGCTGCTCGTCTCTGCGGCGCGGCTTCCCGACGAGGACGTAGTCTTCGAGGACCACGTCCTCACCAAGCTCGACGTTCTCGAACACCCGGGCTGTGGTGTCGCTAAGCAACGGCATCGAATCGGCTCCTATCGGATCGCAGCCGGTTCCACTCGTATCGCACGTGGTTCCGTCGTATCCCGAATCGCAACGTGCGTGTTCCGCTTGCCCCTTACCAAGGGGATTGAGAGGGCTCGCACCGGATCAGAACTCTCCCTCGTCAATTACGAATCGGCTGGGAGCGGCCAGGGATTTCGCAATTTGTGGCCCACACCGCGCAGTTTGTTACGGAGTGGAGCCGCATATCGCCCATGGTCTGGCGGGGCGTGAGAATTGACCCTTCAGTCGAGACGCACGTTGGGATTCGTAAATGCGTCGCCCTCAGGCCGAAGCGACAGGACATGGCGTGACAGGGAGTGATCACCCCTCCCCCCTGGGAGGCCGATCGAATCTTTTGCTATTGACGGACCCGGCTTCCTAGAAAGGGGGATGGATTTGGATGGCTTTGCATGGCCGCGCTGCGTTTGGCCATGCCACTCGCCGACAGCGGATCTCCCGCCACGGATGAACGTCGGGTCAGTTGACCCGACCCATAGAGACTGGCCAAAGAATTCGTAATTCAGAACCATATCGTCCATCGGCCGTTGAGGTACACGTGGCCGCAGCCGGGGCCGTGAATGTGCCCATGCTCAAGCTGGACCCACGCTCATCCTCGAGGATGATAGACGTGGCGGCGCCCTGGACCGTGAACGTGTCGGGCCTTGCCGATTCGCCTCTCCGGACGGGGGTGGACTTTCTGAATCTTGCCCTTCCGGGCAAGAACCCAATGTGAGCCGTCCCAATGGTGACCGCAACCGGGGCCGTGACGATGGCCGCGGAGAATCACCACCCCGCTCCCGTCCCAATAATGGTCATGGCAGCGAGGCGTACACACGTGGCCGGTTGGGACGTAGACACGCTCCACGTACACGTGGTCGGGTTCATCGATGCTGAATGAAACCGCTCGCAGGCGGCAGCCCGTGCAAGCAAGAAGGACACCAAGAGCGACTGGTACAAGCCAGAACCTTTGGTTGATCATGGGTGGTCCTCCCTCAAACGTTCGCACCTCGTCGTCGTTTCATATGGATCGACACCAGCCGATGGGGCCCGTTAGGCCGGAATCGCGAAATTAACGATTGCAGATTGTGGATTGGGGATTTATAGGCAGTCACCGCTCCGCAATCGTCAATCCGCAATCGTCAATCCCCAATCGCAGGTATTTCCGGGCGTTCGGCGACGCTGGGTGGCGCGATCCTGTGGTCCGGCGTAGAGCTATTCGCCCACGGCGGTAACGACGGACTTGACCTCGGTGTAGTTGGCCAGGGCGTACTCGCCGAGCTCGCGTCCCATCCCACTCATCTTAAACCCGCCAAACGGAACGGTGGGGTCGACGACGTCGTAACAATTGATCCACACGGTCCCCGCTTTCAGCCCGGCGGCGACCCGGTTGGCCGTGGTCACGTCGCGTGTCCACACGGCCGCGGCAAGGCCGTACATCGTCTTGTTGCCACGTTCAATGACCTCGTCCACGTCGGTGAACTTCAGCGTGCACAAAACCGGGCCGAAGATCTCCTCCCTGGCAATGGTCATATCATCCTTGACCGCGTCGAAGATAGTCGGTTCGATGAAGTACCCGGGGCGGTCGAGCTTGCTGCCGCCAGTTGCGCAGTGGGCACCCTCGCGTCTGCCGGCCTCGATGTAGCCAAAGATCTTGTCGAACTGCTCCTGGGAGATCTGTGGGCCTTGAGTCGTCCTCAGATCGAAAGGATCACCGATAAGCTGCTGTTTGGCGATCCCGGTGATCGCATCGACAACCTGGTCGTGGACTTTTTCCTCGACGAAGAGTCTCGATCCGGCACAGCAGACTTGGCCCATATTGAAGAACAAGGCGTTGTACGCAGCTTTGGAGGCCGTCTCGATATCGGCGTTGGCGAAGATGATATTGGGGCTCTTGCCGCCAAGCTCGAGGGTGACCCGCTTGAGATTCGTCTCGGCTGCGGCTTTCAGGATTGATTTCCCGACGGTCGTGCTCCCGGTAAACGCGACCTTATCGATATCAGGATGTGACGCAATAGCGGCACCCGCTGTCGGACCGAAACCCGGTACCACGTTGGCGACACCGTCTGGGAAGCCCGCCTCCATGGCGAGCTCGGCGATGCGAAGTGCGGTCAACGGTGTCTGCTCCGCCGGCTTGAGCACGACCGTGCACCCACAGGCCAGCGCTGGTGCCCATTTCCACGCTTGCATTTCCATAGGAAAGTTCCAGGGGATGATCTGCCCGACGACACCGACAGGCTCATGGCGGGTATGGGCCAGAAACGGACCTGGGATCGGAATCGTCTTGCCGTGGATCTTGTCCGCCCAGCCAGCATAATAGCGAAAGACCGCTACCGTCCCGGGGATATCGAGGTTCATCGAGTGGGTGATGGGCTTGCCATTGTCGAGGGTCTCAAGGGCGGCCAGCTCCTGGGCGTTCGCCTCGATGAGATCGGCTAGTTTGTAGAGCAGTCGTCCACGTTGGGCCGGGCTCATATCGGCCCACGCTTTCGACTCCAACGCCCGTCTAGCTGCCTTCACGGCGACATCGACATCGGCTTTGTCGCCTTCCGCAACCCGACATATCGTGTCACCCGTTGCTGGGTTGATCGTCTCGAACGTCTTCCCGGAGACGCTGTCCACCCACTTGCCGTCGATGAACATCTTTTGATCGGTAATCGGTGGCGGTTTTGTGGTGTCAGGCATTGTCATGGTTCGACTCCCTCTTGAGCAGTCTGCCCTTTCGCTTGCTGGATCTTTGATTGGGGGACCCGGCCACGCGGCAGCGTTGGCCTCAATTCCAGCCACAAAATACTGCGCCGGGTAACCAGTCGCAAACCTCGTCGGCCGCGGTCCTTCCGAACAGGCTCAAGAAAGGCGTGGGGCCGGTCACCACGGCGGTCCGGGCGCTTCCGGTCTCCCATTCTTCGCCTTGCCACTTAGCTTTTACCGTCTTGCTGCGGTCGTATTTGGCCATCGCGGCAGATTCCCCAGACGTCGCTCAGCAGGCGGGATCGGAGATGGCGAGAGATCGGCTATGAAGAATGAACCTGACCTCAGCGAATCTACCTGCCTGTCGCGGTAGGAATGGCCCTTTCGGGCCACCCCCCGCACAGATCCGTACGT
>CAYOQG010000225.1:0-10055 GCA_964405925.1 uncultured Phycisphaeraceae bacterium
ATAGCGGACGATCTTTCCTCCGGACGACAGAAACATGACCGAGGCGGCATGTACGTAATCGACGCCGTTCTTGTCCTTGATATAATGGAAGCCGACTGCGTCGGCAAGCCGCCGGATGTTCTCAGCATCACCTGTCAGGAAGCGCCAGTCCTGGGGAGTAACTTTTTTCTTCTTCAGGGTCGCCAACATGTTCGTCTGCTTGACCCGGGCCAACTCCGCGGTCTCCGTGGGGTCGAAGCTGATCGTGACCAGACGATAGTCCTGCCCCGGGGTCAGGTCACAATTGTCGACGTTCTTGGCCAGCTCGTTCAAGAGCGGCGTACAGATGCCCGGACAACGGAAATAGACCAGGGTCAACACAACCGGGCGATCGAAAAGCTCCTTGAAAGCAATCGGTCTTCCCTGTTCGTCGGCGAACGTAAAGGTCTCCAACGGCAGGACTGCACCAAGGTGCTCCTGGACGCCGACCTGCGGAGGCGTCTGTGCGACCGCGACCACCGAGGCGGTGGCCAGCGCAACACCGCAAAATAAGGCGAAAAGTCGTGAAAGTCGTGTCATGAGGTAATCCCCTATAGATAAAACCGCTGTGATTCCTCCAGAAATGGATCACCCACCGCTATGGGCAAATGCCGCTTCAGAAAATACGCGACATAGACACCGAACACACCGACGAGCAGAAATAGCGGCCCGAGCTCCTGCCAGCCAAACGCCGGACGCTCAGGGTGGATCTGAGGCATGATCAGCCAATACAAATCCAACAACTGCCCGATCAGACAAAGGATGGACACCCATAACAATCGTGTCGGATTCATCTTGGCACCCCGCGAAAGCAGTGCCAGAAATGGGATTACGAAACGCACAACACCCAATGCCACAGTAACGACAAGCCACCCACCTTCGAGACGTCGAACCATGTAGAACGACTCTTCCGGAATGTTGCCGTACCAGATCAGCATGTATTGACTGAAGGCGATATACGCCCAAAAGCACACAAAGGCGAACAGCAAGGCACCCAAGTTGTACAAATGCCCGTCACCGACGATACCCGTCCCAAGTCGCCCTGACGAGCGTAACCATATTGTTGCGATTGTGATCATCGACAGTGCCGCCACGACCATTCCGCTGAACACGTACACGCCGAAAATCGTGCTAAACCAGTGCGGCTCGAGGCTCATCAGCCAGTCAAAGCTAGCAAACGTAGCGGTGATGCCAAAAACGAGCATGAAAGGAGCAGCGACCCTACGCATCTTCACAGACATCACACTTCGTTTCTGTCCAACGTCCTGCTTGAGCGAGCTATGCGTAAAATGCAGCGCAAAGGCGATCCACAGCCCGAAAAACAAAACTGCCCGAACGACGAAGAAAGGCAAGTTCAAATAGGCCCGCTTCCCCTCGAGCAACGCATCATGGGATACACGATCGACGTCCAGCCATGGATACATCGCCGCGCCGTCACGTGAAAGACAATAGACCAACACGGGAATGAACAATAGGGCAACCAGCACAATCGACCCGGCAAACATCTCAGCCACCCGACGGATTACCACTGACCACACCGCCCGAACAAGATGCTGCAGAGCCACGAAAAACAGAGCCCCGAGCGCCACCACCCACACAAACGAGAAGGCCCACAAATATGCATAACCGACGCGAACACGCTGGGCGTCACTGAACCAAGCCACAACACTGAGCCCAGCACCCACAAGCAGTAGGATGACAGCCGCACCGCGCAGTCCAGGGCACGCCTTGGGCGCGGGGACCAGATCACTCATTGCTCGCTGGGCCTCGGCGTTCACGGCATCAGGTCCTCCGGCTTCGGTGCCATTGACCGTTGCAGGGCGCGCAAATAGCGCACAACCATCCAACGCGCGTCTGAATCCAGTTTATCTGTATAGGAGGGCATCTTGCCGAGCCCTTTGGTCACTATGTGGTAGATGGTTCCATCCTTGTACTCAGTGGCCTGCTTGGTATGCAGTGACGGTGGAGCCGGGAATCGCCCGGGACCTATAACCGTTCCATCTCCCTCCCCCCGGCTCCCATGGCATACCATGCAGTACACATCGAACACTCCCTGCCCCCGTCGCAGACTCTCCATAGTGACTTCGACAGGATTCGCGAGCTTCTCACCGACCTCTTTCGCCGCCTCGATTGTGTTCGGCAAATGATCGTATAGGTAAGGGGAGTACCCCCGCGGAACGGTATCCTCCACAGGCAGATGCTCCACCAACAACTCCGCGCCATAGGTACGGCCGTAGGTCATCTGTGGCTTACCCTTCGGCTGCGCCGCCATCCCGTTGAAGAACTCGATGAAGGGGACCGCCACCAGACCGAGTGGGACGGCGATGGCCAGCACCACAGCGCCGCCGAGCGTCAGCTTGTACATCGTGGGCGACCACCGTGGATAGAACTCCAGCAGCTTATCCTTGAGCATGGCCCTAGTCATAGGATCTCCCCATCGTCCTCTTCCAGTCCCACCAAAGGTCGAATGTCGCAACACCCTGTCGATTCGAGCAACGCTTTCGCGTCACCTTGGGAATATGCGTCGTCCGCAGCTTCGAGGACGATAGCAAACCGATCGCTGGTTACCTCCTTCATAATACCCGAGTCGTGCAGCGGTGAACGCCACCGACCCAAACCACAGAATACAAAGAGCGATCCCATAATTGTCAGTGCCGCAAAGAGTACAAATAACTCGAAGTAGATGGGCACGAACGCCTGCCAACTGAACATGGGCTTGCCTGCAATGCGAATAGGATAATAGATAACATTGAGTCCACCCGTAAGTGCAACAGCCACAAGCAAACCAGCAAAGCCGGCAGCCAGCGCCAACGTCGGCACCGGCGAAGACTTCAATCCCATCGCTCGATCGAGACCATGCACGGGAAACGGCGTATAACAATCCCATCGCCTGAACCCCGCGTCGCGGACCTTCGCCGCAGCCCGCACGAGAACATCGGGGTCGTCATACAGACCCACAAGCCCGACAACCGTCTTGTTGGAGTTACTCATGTCTGGCTCCGTGCACGCGCGACTCCGAAAGGACCACTTTCAGCTCGGTGGCGGCCATGGTCGGAAGGAAGCGGCAGAACAAAAGCATGAGCGTCAGAAACACCCCGAAACTTCCGACGAGCAACCCCATGTCAATCAGCGTCGGCGTGAAAGAGCCCCAACTGGACGGCAGAAAATCGCGGTGCAGGCTGGTGACGATAATCACGAATCGCTCGAACCACATACCGACGTTCACCAGCAAGACGACCGGGTACATCAATAGGGCTGTTCGCCGGACTCTTTTGAACCAAAGCAATTGTGGGACAAGCACGTTGCACGCCACCATAATCCAATAGGCCCACGCGTACGGTCCCATCGCCCGATTGAGGTAGGCGTAACGCTCGTACGCCGCCCCGCTGTACCACGCCATGAAGAGCTCGATCGCGTAGGCGTACCCGACCATCAACGACGTCGCAATGATGATTTTGTTCATCAGCTCGAGGTGGTTGTCCGTGATCAGATGCTCGAGGCGGAACATCTTCCGCATGACGATGATCAATGTCGCCACCATGGCAAAGCCGCTGAAGATAGCCCCGGCCACGAAATAGGGTGGGAAGATCGTCGTGTGCCAACCCGGAAGCACCGATACGGCGAAGTCGAACGACACGATACTATGCACCGACAGTACGAGGGGGGTGGATAGACCGGCAAAAAGCAGATATGCTTTCTCATAGTGACTCCAGGCCCGGTTGCTGCCCTTCCACCCCAGACTCAGCAGACCGTAGACAAACTTGCGAAACGGGTGCACGGCCCGGTCGCGGGCGATGGCCAGGTCGGGAATCAGACCCGTAAACCAGAACATCACCGACACCAACCCGTACGTGGAGACCGCGAACACGTCCCACTCCAACGGCGAGCGGAAGTTCTGGTAAATGCTCTGATCGTTGGGATAAGGGAGCAGCCAGAACATCGCCAACCAGGGTCGGCCCGTATGCAGCAGTGGGAACTGCAGGGCACAGATGACGGCGAAGACGGTCATGGCTTCGGCGAAGCGTGCGATCCCCGTCCGCCAACGCTGGCGAAACAGGAACAAGATCGCCGAGATCAACGTACCCGCGTGTCCGATCCCGATCCAGAAGACGAAGTTGGTGATGGCGAAACCCCATGCCACCGGGACGTTGTTCCCCCATGTGCCGATGCCGGTCGTCACCGTAATCCCGGCGCAAAGGGCGAAGACGGCGGCCAGCGTACCGGTAAAGGCGATCGCCAGCCACCACCGAAACGTGGGGAAGGACTCCAACGGCCGATAGATATCGTCGTCCAGCCGACGCAGGGTAACGTCGCCGACGAACAGAGAGGGAGCAGCCAATGACGTTGGATTGGCACTCATCCGTGGTGACTCGCGATCGCCCAATCTGCCACGGCGGGGTTCGGGTTCCGCACCCGTGCAAGGTAGGCTACGTTCGGCTTGGCGTTGTATTCTTCGAGCACAAAGAACGCCCGCTTCGAGGCATGCATCTTGGCGATCTCGCTTTCAGGGTCGTTGAGGTCGCCAAAGCTGATCGCCTGGGCCGGGCAGGCCTGCTGACAGGCTGTCCGGATCGCACCGTCCTCGAGTGACTGCCCCTCAGTCTGTGCCCGAAACTTCCCCTCGTTTATCCGCTGGACGCAGAACGTGCACTTTTCCATCACCCCCACCCCGCGCACCGTCACCTGGGGGTTGAAGGCCAACTCCTGCACGGGGTCGCGAAGCTGGGCGTCTTGATATCGCAGGAAGTTGAAACGCCTCACCTTGTAAGGACAGTTATTCGAGCAGTACCGCGTGCCGACGCAGCGGTTGTAGGTCATCTGGTTCAGCCCCTCCGGGCTGTGGCTGGTGGCATTGACGGGGCAAACGCTCTCGCACGGAGCATTGTCACAGTGCTGACATAGCATCGGCTGCTGATGGACCACAGGATCATCCGAGTCTCCGTCGAGATAGCGATCGATGCGAATCCAGTGCATCTGGCGACCCGCAGCACACTGCGCCCGGCCAACGATGGGAACGTTGTTCTCCGCCTGACACGCGGTGACACACGCGTTGCACCCCACACAGGCACCGAGGTCGATCGCCATCGCCCACTTGTGCCCCTTCGAGTAGTCGTACGGCGGATACATCGTAGCCGGCTCGGGCGCGTGGCGTTTGTGCTCGACGAATTCGGCGTCTTCTCGGTATTCTGCCAGCGTACCGTCCAGCACAATGGGGCGGTTTTGCCTGGAAAACTGCTTCTGCGTTCGCACCAACTCCCGCGATCCGCCGATCTTGCTCACCTGGGCAATGGTGGCCAAACGGGGAACGGATCGATCCTGCTGGCCAAGCAGTCGGGCCACGTTGGCACCCGCAGCCTGCTGCAGAATCTGTCCACCCGTGGTTCGACCGTGGCCGACGGTTGTCGCAACGACCCCGTCCGCCATCCCCGGTTGAATCAGCACCGGAAGCTCCAGTGACCGATCACCGACCTTGATGGTCACAAGATCGCCTTCGCTGACGCCAAGCTGCCGCGCGGTCTGCGAGCTCACCGAGGCGGCGCTATCCCATACGATTTTGCTGATCGGGTCCGGAAGCTCCTGCAGCCAGCCGTTGTTGGCAAAACGCCCATCGTGCAGTGCGTAGTGCGGTTGCATGACGACCTCGCGCTCCCCGGCGTGAAACTCGGCGTTGGTCATGCCCTCCGCTACCTCGTGGTTCAGTTGGGGAAATGGTGTAGCCTGCGGCAGTCGGAATGATCCCCCGGTTCTAAGCGCTTCTGCCCAAAGCTGGTCGCGATTGGTCTCGTTGCCACCATCAGTCCCACCTGCAAGGTGCTCCTGCCAGCGGTGACGAACGTAGTCGTGCCAATCCTCGTGAGCTCGGATCGGGTCCCCGTCTTCGGACAGAGTTTGTGTCCAGACAAGTAACGACTCCGCCGTCTGGCGGGTGTTGAACAGTGGGGCGATGACTGGTTGGCAAAGTGTGTTGATGCCTTCGCGCGGCTGGGCATCGTTCCAGGATTCCAGGTTATGGCTGCTGGGCAGGGCCAGCGAGCAAGCTGCCAGCGTCTCGTCACGGTATAGACCATGGCCGACCGACAGACCGACGTTGGCAAGAAGCGAAGCGAAGTCCTTGCCCGGCCAGTCGTAAACCGGGTTCGTGTCCAAAAGGATGGCCACGCCCACACCCCGCTCAAACGCCGCCTCAACCTCCGCCGGATCGCTGACCGACAAGGTTGGCTGGACAGGGCTCCATTCAAGTGTCTTGCCCGGCGCCTGCAGCGCGTCATTGAGAAGGGCAACCGCAGCGTGAGTATCATGCGGCAGATGCGGACCGGATACCACCACCGCTTCACCACGATGACTCCGCAGGTCGTCCGCCAGCGCCGTGAGCAACTTCTCATCAATCCTGAATTGATGTCCCACCGCCCTGAGCCGTGCGGGATCGCCATTCACTGCACCTAGCAACGCACGCGCCAACCGACCCATGGCCGACGGTCGAAGTCGGATGCGGTGGTCCGCATTGGACCCCGTCACGCTCATGGCACCTTCCACGACATAGAGCCGGCTCATGACGGCATGTCGGTGCACGCTGTCGTCGAGCTTTCGACCATTCGCAAACAGGCGGATGTTTGCGAGCACTGCTCCGTCTGTTCCCAGAAAATCCGAGTCCAGGCTCAAGATCACCTTGGCCCGGTCGAACCGCGGCAGCAGCTCACCGGCTGCACCGTAGAGGCGCTCCCAAACGGATCGACGAGGACCGTCATGGACCACCTCGTGCACAAAGTGCCGCGCGCTCGGGCAGACCGACAGAAACTTCCCGATCAACTCACGCTCGGCCGGTCCCAGGGTGGCTCGCGTCAAAAAAATGACACTGGATGCACCGTGTAGTGCTTCCACAATGCGCTGATCTGCAACTTCCCAACCGATTGAGCCGCTCCCGTCATGCGGTTCGCGTAGCCTGTCCGGATCGTATAGTGATAGCAAGGATGCCTGCATGGCGGCGGTGGTCTTACCGCGGTTGACCGGATGATCGGGATTACCCTCGATCTTGATGGGTCGCCCGTCGACGGTCTTGATCATCAACCCATAGGGATAAGGCCCATCCATCCACGTCGACGAGTAATACAGCGCTCGACCGGGTTTTTCGTATTCCGGCCCTGTCACACGGCTGACAATCTGTCGCTTCGGCTTTCGCTCACACCCGGCCAGACCGAGTGCCAACGCCGACGACGCCCCCATGAGAACACGGATCGCATCACGACGGCTCATCTCATCCGGCGGTGTCAGGTTCTCTTCGCGTAAGGGAAGCGCCGCCGCCTTCAGGCGCCGCATGCTCCCACGGCTGTGAGTTTTCCCGCCGCTTTCCTGGCTCATGCTTCCCCGTTCACCGATGACAAGTCGTGCAATAAATCGGCGCCCGCGTCGACCGTTCTTGCCCAATCGCCGAAGTCGTCGCCGGCGGCGCCTGCTTGTGACAACGCAGACACCACCTCATCTTCATCCCGTGCTCGCGGCGCATGTACTCCATGGTCTCGACCGGGCCGTGGCATTCCTGGCAAGCGACCCCAGCCGTGATATGCCGACTGTGGGCGAAATAGACGAAGTCAGCCAAATCGTAGACCTTGTTCCAGCGGATCGGCTCCGACCGCTCCCAGTGGGCAAGCAGCTTGGCGATCTCATGCTTGAGGTTCCCCTCCTCGTCTTTGGGCTGAACCTCCCTGTGGCAATTCATGCACGTCGAGATTGGGGGAACGAGGGCCTGGGGCCCGCTGTCAGCACCCCAGTGGCAATAAAGGCAATCGACGTGAAGCGTTCCCGCGTGCAGCGCGTGGCTAAAACGGATCGGCTGCTCTGGCATGTATCCAGTTTCGCGCCGCTCGGGCCACAGAACGTACGCCCCGAACGACACACCCAGCGCGCCGGAAAAGGACAAAACGCCAGCGGCGATATAGACTCTTCGCTCGAATTTCCTGTTGAACATCGGCCCAGCCAAAGTCTTAGCACGCGGCGTGCCGTGCGGGTCCCTGACCCAAGCACCGCCGGCCAGCTCGTGGGAACACGCGCTCGATTCGGCCCAGCCGAACGCATGCCCGACGTCATAGCACGCCCACGCCGTGCGTCATTCTAACGGACCATGGCTGATCGCTCCACCGTTCGCGTGCGGGTCCTTTTCGCCCCAGGTGGGATTCCTGAATTCGTCCCCAGACAGAATTGCCTGGACGGGGCTAGTCGAACACAAGAAGGGTCGAGCCCTGTGAGAAGTGGGGCTCCCACAGCGTGGACTTCGAGTATCAGGGTGGGATACGCAAGGTTGGGGGCTAGCGCCCTCTTCGTCGCAGCACCGCGCAGCACCCAATCAGAACCAGCCCCAGCGTCGCCGGCTCGGGAATAATGGCGAGACCCGACATGCCGGTGTACGCGGTAGTGTCAAACGTACCGGAGAAGTCCCCAATCAGCGAATAATCGCCAGTGATCGCATCGAATTCGTATAGTGCATTCGAACCTGGGAATATCGCCCCAAGGGCAGCGGTTGCAAAATAGCCGGAGTCATCCTCCAAATAGACGCCGCCGACCGTCCCGATTGTCGGGGCCGCGTGAACAGGAGCGGTTACCCCCGTGCCCGCGTCGATGGTGATCAACATGTTAGTTTCGCTATCCAAGCCCACCAGCATACCATCGCTACGCCACCCGAGCCCAGCTATGTCGTAGCGACCGTCCAGAAGCTGAGAGGCGGTGAACGCACCGGTGTTCAGATTAAGCGTAAGGAGTGCTGGGATTGTGACACCCCCATTGACGGCGTACGCGGTCCCGTCGGGAGCGAACGCCAGCCCTCCCTCGAAAGCGAACATGCCGACTTCGCCAACCAGATCTACGGACAGTACTTGATCCAGGCTGGGTGAGACCCCGATACGGTACAAAGCCGCATGCTCCCCACTTGTCATCCCGTACAAGAGGCCGTCATGCGCGTTGAACTCGAGTGCGCCCAGCCCGGAAAGTCCCGTCGGGCCAATCTCCGTCAACGTGGCGTCACCCGTTGATATGCTATAGAGCGTTCCCGTATTCGCCTCGACACCAATGAGCTGACCCTGTGCAACCGGCACCAGCATCAGAAGCACCAGCGTCACGGCCAGCGCAGACACGCAATCTCCTCTCCAACTTCTTTTGGATTGCATCGTACTCTCCCCTTGCCTTTCAATCTAAGCGGTGACGAAACCTAGTTGTGCCTCGATCTTCGCCGCACTCCCCAGTTTAGACATTCCCTCTCCGGAGCGCGTTTCCTCCGTGCTCAATTATACACGAGATCGATCCCTGTCAACACCCCAATTTACCGGACTTTTCTTCATCGCCATTCGCCGCTCAGGCGGACGGATTCGACTGATAACTCGGGCAACAGACGGTTATCGCTCATTGCCGGCGGTTTTGCTACGGGTGGTTCATTGATTTCGCTTGTTGTGAATGGCTATCATGCGTGAAGAGGGTTAATGTTGGGGTCACGAAGCGGGCCTATCGGAAACCGTCGTTCTTGTATGGCGGCGCTTCTGCGGACGAAGTGGGTCCCCCCTTTTTGAAGGAAAAAGACCATGAAATATTTCGGCTTTGCTCTCACCGGTATCGTTATCGTTGCCCTGGCAGGCGGGTTAGTCATCAATCCCGGCTGCAGCATCAACAACGATTTCCTCGGCCTGGAGGACGGCCAGCGTGACATGCTGTTTGGGGCCCTGGCCTTTGCCCTCCTGCAAGGACAGGCGGCTGGTGGCGACGAGCCAGCCCCACAACCGTTGCCCGGGGAAGACGGCCTGTCCTGCTGGGATCTCAACGGAGATTTCGAGTGCGACCTCGAGACAGAGGACATAAACGATGATGGGCAATGTGATGCGCTGGACTGCCAGGGCCCGCAGGGCCTGCCTGGGGAACCGGGCCAGCAAGGCGAGCCCGGTGAACCTGGCACGCAGGGTGAACCCGGCACGCAAGGTGCGCCGGGTTCGCAAGGAGCAACTGGTGAAACCGGACCGGCGGGCCCCGCGGGACCGGCCGGGCCTGCGGGGGGGGCGGGG
>CAYOQG010000226.1:0-10050 GCA_964405925.1 uncultured Phycisphaeraceae bacterium
GTCCTCCTCTGCCCCTTTCGGGTGACTACGGGTGTGAGCCGCAGCCACCACGACCTTTGCCGCCGACTCCCTTGCCGTTATGCCCCTTGCCTCCGAATCCCTTCCCACCGTGCCGCTCGCCGTGTCCGCCGAACCCGCCGCCGCAACCAGGGCGATCCCCGAGGAACTGATGTAGCTCGACGTCACTGAGCGTCCCGTCCCCATCGATGTCCGCCTCTGGATGGCGTTCCAGAATCCGGGCCCTGCGCTCCTCGAGGCGGGTTTCATGAAGCGCCTTGGCTTCTTCTTCGGACAGCACGCCGTCACCATCCGTGTCCGCCTCCGGGTGTCGCTCCAACACCCGAGCTAGGATCTTGGCCTTAACGGCATCTAGCTCATTAGCATTGAGCGTCCCGTCACCGTCAGCGTCCGCATCCGGAAAGCGCTCGATGAGTCGTGTCAGGATCTCGCTTCGGCGCTGCTCGGCAAAGGTCCACCACTCCTCTGCGCTCAGCTCGCCGTTGCCGTCGAGGTCCGCTTCCGGGTGTCGCTCGATGGTGAAAAAGTCTGGAGGTTCCTCCGCGTCCAGCATCTCCAAATGATACAGGGTACGCCCTAAAGGCTGCATCCGACGGCCGGGACCACGCTTATTACCCTGGTGACGGCCGGGCCCATGATGACCCTGCCCGAATCTGCCAAACCAGCCGGAATCGTCATCTTTGTGCATTTCCGAGAAGAAGGCTTTCGCCTCTTCGTGGGTCAGGACTCCGTCCCCGTTGGCGTCTATTCCGTCTTCGCCGAACCGTTCGAGCAGCCAAGCTTGATGCTGGGCATCGAGTGGTGGAAGGCTCTGTTCATCGTCCGCCCGCGCTGTGGCTAGACATGCCAGCGACAGCACAGTGGCAGGAAGCAGGATCTTCATGCTAAAGGTACTCATCGATTCTTCTCCTTGTTGTTCGGGTATTCGTCTAGTCACCACGACCTCGACGGCGTCCTTCCCCTCGCGGCCCGGACCGACCGCGATGCCGAGGGTGCTTGTCGAACCCGGGGGGGCCGAACCCACATCGGCGGACGATCTGCCGGATCGATCCTTCAAAGGCCGGTCTTTGGTCGTCGTCGAGCAATTCGGAGAAGCGCAGGACGTGCTCGACGACTTGTTCCTGTTTCGTCCTGTGCAACTGGGCAAGCTTGTCCAATTGTGCCGCGATCGCATCACGATCTGGCTCCTTCGCCAGAAGGAGATCGGCGAGCACCGCGCTCTCTCTACGGAAAGCCTGATTCAGCTCTCGCATCTGAGCGTGCAAGATTTCGCCTTCCGCCTCGATCTTGGCGATTTGCTCCGGGCGCAGGTTCATGTGCTCGAGGAACTCACGATGTCTATGTCGAGGTCCCTGCGCTCCAAAGAACTCTGCGTGACGTTTGTACGCCCGAACCCAGAATGTGGTCACGACGCCTGCTTTGAACGCAAGCGAGCCGATCAGAACCAGCCAATACCACTTGCCTACCAACCAAGCCATCACTTAATCCTCCGACTCGGGCAGAAGGTTCGCCAGTTCCTCTTCCAACACAGGCTGTGCCTCGATACCGAGGTAGTTGTCAGCCAGCGCAGCCACAACGTCACCACGCTGCCACACGTCAGCCTCCACCTGTCCGTTTGCGAGTATGACCATTGCAGCACCGGCGCAGAACGCCGCGGCGCCGACCCCGATCGGGGCTGGTCGCAGAAATCGCAGCCACGGTAGCGCGAGCGATACACGCGGCCTCGCCGACGGCTCCCCTTCAGCGATCCGGGCCATGACGCGGTCGCTGAATCCCCAGCGCGGATCTGCGGCTGATACGGAGTCCAGACTCTCTTCGAGGACGCTTAGCTTGGCCGCGAAAGCCCGACAACGCAGGCAGGACGCCAGATGCACCTTCAGAGCTTTCTCTTTGCTCTCGTCCAGCTCTCGGTCGAGGCTGGCTGATATCCAACGTTTTGCTATGCCACATCGCATCGCGCGTATTCGCTCCTCTCATAGTGGTTCAGCACCCAGCTTCGATGAAACTTGCGGTGGTTGTTCCAGATTCGCGTCCGCTGATTGCGTATCGATCGCTGGACCCCCCTGTGGCCCCCCCTGCGAGGGGGCATAGGATGTGGAGGGTCCGCCGCGGGCCGAGTAACGGGGGGACTGTCGATCCTCGCCGGTGGGGCGATTGGAGGTTGGTGGCTGGCCCGCGGATTGGTCAGCGCGATCGAGCGTTCTATGCAGATGCTTACGGGCTCGAAACAAGAGCGATTCGACCGCAGCGACCGATAACTCCAGGACTTCTGCAATCTGCGAGTAAGAGAAATCATGATAATGGCGCAGCACGATCGCGGCCCGTTGATTCGTGGGAAGCGCGCCAATCGCGCGGCGGACACTGTCCCCCCGTTCGGTGGCTTCAGATTCGACCGCCGGGTCAGAATCACGTTGCGCCATGTCCCGATCGGAGTCGCTCCAAAGTGATATCATCCGGCGAAGCCGCTGCCTACGGCGGTAGTTTAAGGAAGTATTCGTCGCAATCTGCAAAAGCCAAGTGGTGACCGCAGCTTGAGGGTGAAATCCCCCGGACGCCTTCCACGCCTTTAAAAACACGTCCTGGGCCAGGTCTTCTGCGGTCTCCCGTCCAATATCACCAAGGAATCGCCGCACGAAGTGGACGACCGTTCGACCATGACGCTCGACGAGCACACCGAACGCCGCTCGGTCCCCTCGACCGGCTGCCAGCATCAGCTCTTCGTCACTACGTTCGGGCATGAAGTCGTCCGATTTCCTGTCGATCTCCGAGGCCGCTTCCGCGAGAGGGTCCACGTCGCCGCCGTACTCTGCGCACCAGTCCCGCCAGGCTCAACGGTCTTCATAGTGTTAAGCACCGGATGACTCAAAACCATGCGGATGGATCAGCCGGAGTTGACGAAGCGTTACGTGGACCCCATCCGCGCAAGGACGCCGCCGGCGCGCGTGGTTATTCGTCCGCGGCGGGCTCGGATTGCTCGAAAGCCTCGGGTTTGGCGGGTTCGCTGACCTTATAGGTGCCGTCGAGCCAGCGGCCCAGGTCGACCATCTTGCAACGCTCGCAGCAGAAGGGGCGCCACGGTGCGTCCTCCTTGTCGTCCACGGCAAAGATCTTGCGACAGGTTGGACATTCGAAGGTTGGCACAATCGGGAGTCAGTTGTCAGTTGTCAGTTGTCAGTGGTCAGCTACCAGTTGGTCGCCACTGCCGATTTCGGATTGTCGATTGAATCCCCAATCCCCAATCGCCAATCCCCAATCGTCAATCCCCAATCGCCAATCGTCAATCCCCAATCCCCAATCGTCAATCCCCAATCCCCAATCGCCAATCCCCAATCCCCAATCGCCAATCGTCAATCTCCCCGCTCCGGGCTCGGAGTGCGTGTGGTGTTCTCACTTGCCTGAGGCACAGGCGGCGGGTTCTTTTTTGGACGGCTTCTTGCTCTTGGTGTCTTTCTTGCCACTGTCGCCCTTATCAGTCTTGGTGGTGCCCGCGTCCTTTTCGGCCTTTTCAGCCTTTTTGTAGCTGTCACTTCGGTAGTCGGTCTGATAGAAGCCGGAGCCCTTGAAGATGATGCCGCCACCGGTACCGATGCGACGCTTGACGGGGGCGTCACACTCGCATGGTTTTGCGTCGGTCTTTTTTAGACGACGTCGTGGTGGTTCCGTGATCGACTGAAAGAGGTCGAAGACCTTGCCGCACTTCGTGCACTCATATTCATAGGTCGGCATCGGATAGGCTCCCTAGCTCTCCTCTTTTTCTTGAGAATCCCCCTCTGGTTCTTCCGAGGTCCCCCCTTGCTTCGCCTCTTGAGCGGCAGACACGACCACCCGCGCAGGACGCAAGACACGATCGCGCAGTTGGTATCCCCTGGTGACCTCCTCGATGACCGTACCGGGCGAGAAGTCCGCCGACGGCTGCTGCATCATGGCTTCGTGAACATGGGGATCGAACGCTTGGTGCAACGCCTTGATCCGCTCCAGGCCGTGGGCACTGAGCGCCTTAATCAAGTTCTCATATACCAGGCGAGCGCCGTCGATGAGCGCATCATGGTTTTCGGAGGTCTTGGCTGCTTCCAGCGACCGCTCGAAGTCGTCAACCACGCTGAGCAACGATTTCATCAACTCGGCATTGGCGTAGCGAATGCCCTCGGCCCGGTCGATGGCTGATCGACGCTGCAGGTTTTGGCAATCCGCCTTCGCACGAAGCAGACTATCCTCTAGTGACACCACCTTGGCTTCGAGTTGCTCGATCGACGCGCCCTTCTCATCCAGTTGGGCGGCATCGGCCCCCGATTCGGCAGCCTCCCCTGGAGTGTCCGCCTCATCCGGTTGTACAGCGCTGTCGACTGCCTGCGAGACAGCAGCATCCTCTTGTGTTGTGTCAGCCTTTCGGCTTTTAGTCTTTGTCTTCTTCATCGCTTGCGACCAAAGCCTCAAACCGCGTCAATCACCCGAAAGACCCGAAATATAGTCCACAACCTTGTCAAAAAAACCCTTTGACTCCGGCAGCACGGACTTGTCTTCTGTCTCCGCGAACTGACGGAGGAGTGTCTCCTGTTTCTTGTTGAGCCGCTTGGGAATCTCGACGGCAACCTGGACGATCTCATCGCCGCGGCGACCCGTCCGAAGATCGGGCAAGCCCAACCCGCGAAGCCGGAACAGCTGTCCGTGCTGGGTGCCACGCGGGATCTTCAGCTCCGCTTTGCCCTCCAGCGTGGGGACTTCTACTCTGAATCCGAGCGATGCCTGGGTAAAGGTGATCGGCATCCGGCAAACCACCTCGTTGTTGTGCCGCTCCAGGAATGGGTGTGGCTTGATACGGGCATAGCAATGCAAGTCACCCCGCTCGGCACCATCGGATCCCGGCTCACCCTCACCGCGAACGCGAATGGCCTGGCCATCGTGGATCCCCGCGGGAATCTTAACGTTGACAATCCGCTCCTTGAGCGCCCGACCTGATCCACGACACGATCCGCAAGGCGTCGTGATCAAGGAGCCTTGCCCTCGACATGAGGGGCAAGTCGTGATCACACGGCCAAAGAGTATTCCACCTGCCTGCTCGACCTGCCCGTAACCACCGCACGTGGAGCAAGTTCGCCGCTGGGACCCGGGCGCGGCGCCCGTCCCCTCACAGGTGTCGCAGAAATCCTGACGGGCAAACTGGATCGATCGCTCCGTCCCCGTCAGGACCTCGTTTAACGTCAGCTCGACTTCGGTTCTCAGATCCGCGCCTCGTCGCGAGCGACGCCCCATGCCAAAGGCATCGTCGAAGATGTCGGTAAACATCGAGAAGATGTCCCCGACACCCATGTGCGAGAAGTCGTGGATGCCCACACCACTGAGCCCGGCATGGCCGAATTGATCGTAGCGTTGCCGTTTGGTCGGATCGGAGAGGACTTCGTAGGCTTCGGCAGCCTCCTTGAACTTCGTCTCCGCGTCTGGATCTTCCCTATTGCGGTCCGGATGGTACTTGTGGGCGAGGCGGCGGTAGGCCTTCTTAATCTGCTCGGGGGCCGCGTCTCGGACTACGCCGAGCACATCATAGTAATCCCGTTTCGCAGTGGATGACACAGGCATATCCCGACGTCGCCGTGTCTGCCAAGGTGGCGGACACGCAAGGGGCGGACCGACGGTCCGCCCCGCATAACGGCTTAACCGATGCTTTGACTATCGGACGGCCTGATCGACCGCCTTCTTTTCCTCTTTCAGTTCGGTGACCAAGACCTCGGTGGTCAACATCACCCCGGCTACGCTGGCGGCGCTTTCCAGGGCTACCCGGGTAACCTTAGCGGGGTCGATGATGCCAGTTTTGACCATGTCGACATACTCGCCAGTCCGGGCGTCAAAGCCATAATTGCCGGTTTTCTCCAGAATTTGCTCGACGACCACATCACCTTCAACGCCGGCGTTGCACGCGATCTGGCGAGTGGGGGCGCGGAGGGCCCGAGCGATGACGTCTACACCGGTTTTCTCGTCGCCGCGAGCCCGATCGCGCACTTTGTTCACCGCGGCAATCGCTCGCAGGAAGGCTACACCACCACCAGGAACGATGCCTTCCTCAGCCGCGGCTTTGGTGGCGTTGAATGCGTCGTCCACGAGGTCCTTCCGCTCCTTCACTTCGATCTCGGTTGCCCCACCGACTCGAATCACAGCGACTCCACCGGTCAGGCGAGCGAGCCGCTCCTGGAGCTTCTCGCGATCGTAGTCACTGGTTGTCTTTTCGATCTGGGTGCGAATCTGCTCGCAGCGGGCTTTGATTTCCGTCTTCTTGCCGGCGCCCTCGATGATGGTCGTGTCGTCCTTGGTCACGACAACCTTTCGCGCTGAACCGAGGTCTTTGAGGGTGATATTTTCGAGCTTGATCCCCAAGTCCTCACTGATCATCTTCGCACCGGTCAAGGTAGCCAAATCCCCGAGCATGGCCTTGCGGCGGTCGCCAAAACCAGGTGCCTTGACTGCGCAGCAGCTCAAGACGCCACGGATCTTGTTCACGACCAAGCCCGCAAGCGCCTCGCCCTCGACATCCTCAGCGATCACCAACAGCGGCTTGCCACTGGTCGAGATCGCCTCCAGCAGGGGCAAGAAGTCGCGCAGGTTCGAGATCTTCTTCTCATAGACCAGGATCTGGGCGTCGGTCAGCACACACTCGAGCGATCCGGGGTCGGTCATGAAGTAGGGCGACAAGAAGCCCTTGTCGAACTGCATGCCTTCGACGATTTCCTTTTCGGTCTTCAGCGACTTGCCTTCTTCGACCTCGACGACGCCTTCCGTTCCGACTTCCTCCAGGGCAGCAGCGAGCAGCTTGCCGATCTCCTCGTCCCCGTTGGCGGAGATTGTCGCCACCTTGGCCAGGTCGTCGTTGGACCGGACTTTGATCGACATGTTGGTGATCGCCCCGACAGCAGCCGAGACGGCCATGTCGATCCCCCGCTTTAGTGCCATTGTGCTGACACCGGACGAGACCGCCTTATAGCCCTCGCGGAATATGCCCTCCGCCAGAACCGTAGCGGCCGTCGTCCCGTCGCCAACCTCGTCAGAGGTCTTCGAAGCGACCTGGTTGATCAGCTTGGCTCCCATATTCTCGAATGGTCCGGGGAGCTCTACTTCCTTACTGACACTCACACCGTCCTTCGTAACTCGCGGAGAGCCGAAGGATTTTTGCAGGATGACGTTACGGCCGGTCGGCCCCATGGTCACCCTCACGGCATCCGCGAGCTTGGTCAGTCCTTCCAAGATCTCCTGTCGGGCCTCCTGGGAGAACATCATTTGCTTGGCCATAGCCAACTCCTTGCGCTTTTAACGCCTGCATTATCAGAGCCGCGGCTCTGTCATCACCGTCTACTTATCCACAACAGCCAAGACGTCGTTCTCGCGGAGGACGACGTACTTGTCCGTGCCGAACTCAATCTCTGTTCCGCTGTACTTTCCGTAAAACACCTCGTCGCCAACGGACAAGCTCATCTGTCCGCGCTGACCGCTATCCAAGAGCTTGCCCGGCCCAACGGCGATGACCACACCACGCTGGGGCTTCTCGCGGGCGGAGTCGGGGAGAATGATGCCGCCGGCTGTCGTTTCCTCAGACTCGCTCGGCTCCAAGAGGACCCGATCATCCATGGGGCGAAACTTGATCTTCTTTTTGGTTGAAGTTGCAGTTGCCATTGTTATCTGTTCTCCATCGTTTATCGACTGAAGCTGCGTAGCCAAAGCCCGCAGCTCGAATCATCAGCTTAGTAATCGTAATCCTCGTCCATACCTGGACCCGGGTGCTCGTCCTTGTCCTCGGAACGCTTCTCCGAAATGCATACCTCCGTGCTGAGCAGCACACGGGCGGCGCTGCTGCCGTTTTCCAAAGCCATGCGAACAACCTTGGTCGGATCAATGACCCCATCCTTCATCAGGTCGCTGTAATCGAGCGTGTCGGCATTGAAACCGAACGAGCCGCTTTCACGCTCGACTTTGTTCTGGACGACACCGGGATTGGCGCCCGCATTGGCCGCGATCTGACGAAGCGGCGCCGGCAGGGCCTGTTGGACGATGTTAGCCCCCGTCTTCTCGTCGCCGCTGAGCTTGAGGTCGTCAATCGCCTTGGCGCATCTAAGCAAGGCCACCCCGCCACCGGTTACGATTCCCTCTTCCAGCGCCGCTCGCGTCGCATGTAGGGCATCCTCGATGCGAGCCTTCTTCTCCTTGAGCTCGGTCTCGGTCGCCGCACCGACGTTCACCTGAGCCACACCGCCGGCGAGCTTGGCCCGGCGCTCTTCGAGCTTCTCTCGGTCATAGTCAGAAGTCGTTGCCTCGATCTCGGCACTGATCTGATTGATGCGGGCCTTGAGCGACTCTGTCGACCCCGCGCCTTCGATGATGATTGTGTTATTGGCGTCAACGCGGATGCGCTTCGCCTGGCCGAGATCCTTAATCGATACCTTGTCGAGGTCGATCCCCAGTTCCTTCATGACCGCCGTGCCGCCGGCCAGGACGGCGATGTCCTGCAGCATGGCCTTCCGACGATCCCCGTAACCCGGCGCCTTGACCGCACAGACCTGAAGGATTCCGCGAAGCTTGTTGACCACAAGTGTGGCCAAGGCTTCGCCCTCGACTTCCTCAGCCACGATCAAAAGCGGACGCTTGGCCTTGGCAACCTTCTCCAGCAACGGGACCAGTTTGGGTACACTGCTGATCTTTTCCTCATGGACCAGGATGAAGGCTTTGTCGAGCACGCATTCCATCGAGTCCGGGTCCGTCACAAAATGCGGGGATAGGAAGCCGCGATCGAACTGCATGCCCTCAACGAGTTCGATCACCGTCTCCGAGGTTTTGCCCTCTTCCACGGTGATGACACCGTCCTTCCCGACCTTCTCAAAACAATCCGCCAGGAGCTTGCCGACGGTCTCGTCATTGTTCGCAGAAATCCGAGCGACGTTGACGATGTCGTCCCGCTTGCTCACCTTCACAGGCCGGGACATATCCTTCAGGGTGTCCACCACCTTCCGAACCGCCTTCTCGATCCCACGGTTTAACGCGAAGGCATCTGCACCGGCGGCGATGTTCTTGAGCCCGGCTTGGAAGATCGCTTCCGCGAGAACCGTCGCTGTCGTCGTTCCGTCGCCAGCTACCTCGCTCGTCTTGGTCGCTGCTTCCTTGACCAATTGGGCTCCCATGTTTTCGTATTTGTCAACCAGATCCACCTCTTCAGCAACCGTGACGCCATCCTTGGTCACGTTGGGCCGCCCCAGCTCTTATCCAAAACGGCGTTTCGGCCGCGGGGGCCCAGCGTCGTCTTCACCGCCCGGGCCAGCTTCTCGACTCCATTCCAGAGGGCCTGGCGGGCTTCCTGCTCGTAGGCCAATTGCTTGACCGCCATATCGAATGTCTCCTCAACCTTGTACTGGTAAGCGTCGTTGATCCGATGAAACCGATCCGGTGAACGCACCGCAGGGCGACCGCGCACCGGGACTCACCTGGTAAGATGCAAGCCCGGGACCACAGTCTGAGGCTCCATAACGGCGCCACAAGTTCATATGTATCAATGAGTTACAGCGGTCGGCCGGGCGCAGTCGGGCCACGCCGACCTGCCAGCTTGGCAGGCAGCCGCAACCCGGCCTCGATCGGGTGCCAAATTGACAGGGACCCGAAGGCTCAGATTCCACGCTCGCGTCCGCGACCACGCATCACGTTGCCGCCCCCAGCGCACTTGCCTACGATGCCTATGCGGGCGCGTGCACATTCACCGTCCCCCCTTGCTAAGGGGGGATTGAGGGGGGTGTGGGACGAACGAAAGACCTGCCCGGGTCCTCTTTACCAAGGAGGGGAGCGGAGATATTGCACGCGGACAAACTAAACACCCACGGGGGGCAGCGCTGCGTTGACGGCTCCGTGCCCGAGACGAGCGGGTTGCACGGGAGATCTCACCATCAATAGGAGCGCCAAGCCAATCCTGGTCCGCTCAGCAGCGATGGCGGACTTCGAGACGATCGTGGCGTTCAACAAAACCATGGCCGAGGAGACCTTTTTAAAAAACTTTGAGGCGCCCACAGG
>CAYOQG010000227.1:0-10008 GCA_964405925.1 uncultured Phycisphaeraceae bacterium
CTCCCCCCCTTACCAAGGGGGGGACAGAGGGGGGGTTAGCTCCCAAGCCGCGGGCGGGACCAGTCCCGACATTGTCGGGAGCCCGCGCGGACATCCGCGACGAGATGCATCCGAAGACGAGACGAACCCTTCAACCTCCCCCCCTTACCAAGGGGGGGACAGAGGGGGGGTTAGCTCCCAAGCCGCGGGTCGAACCAGTCCCGACATTGTCGGGAGCCCGCGCGGACTTGGCCCGCCCGAAGGACCGTCGGTCGAAGCCCAGATCGCTTCGGTAGCCGATCGCATCGCCTATGACACCCACGACCTTGAAGACGCGATCGGGGCCGGTTTCGTCGGATTGACGGAGCTATCGGGTGTCACGCTCTGGCAGCAGGCGCTGGAACAGGCGGTACAGGGCACCACGGTCGAGAACATCCACGCAGTCCGCCGCGTCGTCCTCGACGCAATGCTGAATCATTTGCTTACTGACATAGTGGAGACGTCGCTTGATCTGCTAACAGGCATCTCGTCGCCTCGGCAGGGGCGAGAATCGAATCAGCTCCTCGTCACGATGTCATCCGGGCGTGACGCGCACCTCGATGAGCTGGAGCAGTTTCTGCGACAACGCGTTTACGGTCATCCCACGGTGGCTAAGATGGATGCCGAAGGTCGACGCATGACCCTTGGCCTCTTCGACGCCTATCGCTCGAACCCCGAGGCTTTACCTGCTCGCTTCGCGGACCGAATCGATGAACAGGGTACCGACCGCGTCATCTGCGACTATCTGGCCGGTATGACCGACCGCTTTTGCACGAACGAGCACAACCGCCTTGTCCACTCGTAGGGTGGGCATTGCCCACCGACCCAAAGTAACACGCATGTAGCGCCGCCCACTATGGGCGGCGCTACATCCGGTGTGTAAGACCAGGGTTCGAACTAGTCGTTGAACTGGAAGTTCTTGCTTTGGGCTTGTTTGCGGATGGCTTCCTTCATGGCTTCGTCGAGACTCGTTTGGCCTGAGCCGGTTTTCTGACGAACTCGCCGCAGGTATTCCTCTCGCTCGGCGCTGACTCGTTTGATTTTCTCCGTCACGGTGCTTCGCTTCGTCCGCTTTTTTTCGATGTAAGTCCGCTGCTGCGTGATGGTCATGTCGCGCATCTCCGCGGGCAGTTCCTCCTTTTTCAGCTTTGTAACGTCGAGCCCTTCCTCCTCCTCGGCATCGATCAGGTCCCAATGGGAGTTATTGTAGAGTCTACTCGCCTTGGCGGCGATGCGACTGCCGACGGACTGCTCTCCAAGGGTCGCGGCGTTGGCATCCTGCCTGGTCTGGTTGGCTTTGCCCTTTTGACCGGCGGACCCGTAGGGGATATAGGTTGCATTCAGCTCGGCATTGAGCTCGATCAGGATCTTGTCCTGCGGTGTCGGAATCTGGATGGTACCGGCCTGCATGTCGATGGCGGTATAGCATCCACCCCCGTGCAACGCTACTTGATCCCAGTGCTCGTTGATGCCTTGCCGACGATCACCGGCATAAATCGAGTTGATAATGATCCCTCGACTATGGGCGTCCTCTGCGACGTAGCGGAAATTGAACCTTTCCGCCGCCTGATCAGCCGATTCGTTGCCGGCCACGAAGATCAGCTTCAACGCACTCGGATCACGCGACCAGCTCATCGTGTGCAGGGCGTCGTTGAGCACCCAACCAACATATTCGTCACCGCCGTTGGTTCTCATGTCCATCATCTTGGCGTAGACGGTGTCGAGATCAGATGTCAAGTCCGTATGCCGGACGACCCACCCTTGTGCTGCGGTCGAAAGACTCGGCGAGCCGTAAGTGAGCAGTCCAACCCGCAGATCGGGTGTCGGTTTAGCCTGGGCGAGTTCGTTGACCACGTCCCACAGCTTGGCCCGGGCTGAGTCGATCAACTGGGTCATGCTGCCCGAGGTGTCCAGGCAGATGACCAGATCGACAGGGATTTTCGCTTCGTGTGGGCGAGGATCGGGCACCGAGACGGTCGCCTTTGTCCCATCTGATGTCACGGTGACGACAACACTTTGCCCCATAACGATGGCGGTGACCGCCGCGAGAGCGATCATGAGCGAGAGCGTTCGAACGACTCGGCGAGCTTGCATGGCTATCACTCCTTCCTAACAGTGGTTTTGTGATGGTGTCTTCGTTAGCGTTAGATGCCCGGGCATCTCGGAAAGTTCCCTGCGGTCGGATTGCGCTGTCACTTTGCATCTACGGTTCGTTATTTTCACGCTTGGATGCATCTTTAAGGACTCTCGGGCAGATGAGCGGGTCGAGCCCATGTTTGAGGGATCGGAAACTGCGTTTCTCGGACTCGAGACCAGAATCAGCCCAGAACCGAGGGTCAGCTCTTGATACGCCCGGATGAAGCCGGGCGATCATTTCGTTCGTGTAATGACCGGACGGTGCAAGGGCGACGATGGCAACACAAAGATCGAAATACTTCAGCGCGATGATGTGACAATCGTTTGACATACGCCTATCGAGCGGGGAGCTGCACCGGGTGATGTCCTTGCAGGGATCCATCTTGAGACGACCGTCTGCACCGCGGCGGTACAATCGGGTCGGCGTTCGCAAAACACCCCTTCTTGCCGAACAAGCTTCGGCCAGGCCGGCAACCGTCGCATCCACCGAGGTTTAACGCAGTTAAACACGGGTCTAAGCCCGAACTGTCGGACGAGGGAAACCGGTCGTGTCGAGGGCTTGATCTGGCGGTTCGGGTTTGGCTATACTCGCGTTCGCCGTAGCCTGTGGGGCGTCGGTTCAGGCTGAGCTGGCCGGCGCTGCGCTCCTTCCAGAGGTTCGGATTGCCCCCTGGCATTCGGGTCACCGTGCCCGCAGGCACCGATGCCGAAGCGGACCCCCGAGCCGGAAAGAAAGGTGTGGGATGGGTGTACAGACAGTCGTTGAGACCACCGGGATGACCGGACTGCAGCATATAGACCTTGTCGAGCAATACGCAGCTCACAACTACCACCCGTTGCCGATCGTGGTGTCCAAGGCCGAGGGTGTCTGGGTCGAAGATGCCGACGGCAAACGGTACATGGACATGCTTGCCGCCTATTCGGCGATCAACTTCGGGCACTCGAACCCGGAACTCATCGCAGCCGCAGAGGAGCAGCTCGGGAGGGTGACCCTGACCTCCAGGGCGTTCCACAACGATCAGCTCGGCCCACTGGCGAAGGAGCTGGCGGAGCTGTGTGGCATGCAGGCGATCCTGCCCATGAACACGGGGGCTGAAGCTGTCGAGACCGCCGTCAAGACCGCACGCAAATGGGGCTATATGAGAAAGGGTGTGCGCGAGGGCAAGGCGAAGATCATCTGCTGCGCGAACAACTTCCACGGTCGGACCACGACGATCGTGAGCTTCAGCACCGATCCGCAATGCCGCGCCGGTTTCGGGCCGTTCACGCCCGGTTTCGAGATCATCCGTTACGGCGACGTCAACGCCCTGAAGAAGGCTATTGATGACGAGACGGTGGCATTTCTCGTCGAGCCCATTCAGGGTGAGGCTGGGATTCTCGTCCCGCCGGCGGGCTATCTGAAACAGGTGCGCGAGCTTTGCACGGATAGCAAGGTTCTATTCATCGCCGACGAGATTCAGTCGGGTCTGGGGCGAACGGGGACGACCTTCTGCTGCGATCATGAAGGCGTCAAGCCCGACATTTTCGTGCTCGGCAAAGCCCTTGGCGGAGGGATCATGCCGCTGTCGGCTGTGGTATCGAGCCGGGACATCTTGAGCGTCTTTACACCCGGCGATCATGGCAGCACCTTCGGCGGTAACCCGCTCGCTTGTGCGATCGGGCGAAAGGTCATCCAGATTCTCAAGACCGACAAATACCAGGCCAACGCCAGAGAGCAGGGCGAGTACCTGTTTGGCAAGCTGAACGGGCTAAAGAGCGACAAGATCAAGGACATCCGCGGCCGGGGTCTGTGGGTTGGCATCGAGCTGCGCGTGGAGGCGGGCAAAGCCAGGTCCTACTGCGAGAAGCTGATGCACGAGGGAATGCTCTGTAAGGATACCCACGAGCAGGTCATCCGCCTGGCACCACCACTGTGCATTACTCGCGACGAGATCGACTGGGCCTTCGAGCGCGTGGAGAAGGTGTTGGCGTGACGGAGTGTCGGGTCTGGCCGCCTGATCTCTACGGGACCGAGCGGACCCGTGGCAGTCAGGGGATTGGCGTGAAATGAAATACACGGTTGTCATTCGGAAAGGAAACGAGAGTGGGTACGTCGCGACCGTCCCGGCTCTTCCGGGGTGTGTCTCGCAAGGCCAAACGCAACGAGAGACGATTCGCAACGTGAAGGAGGCGATTGAGGCGTATATCGAGTCGCTTTTGGAGGACGGGCTTCCGGTTCCCGTGCAGACGGACGCGAAAGTCGTAGAGGTAGAGGTTTCAGCGCGGTGAGCCGGTTGCCAAAGGGCTTGTCGCATCGTCGTGTAATTGTTGCCTTGAAGCGCGCTGGTTTCAAGGTTCGGCGGCAAAAGGGCAGCCACATTGTGATGAGCCGTTTGCCCAGGTCGTTGTGCCCGCTCACCGCGCAATTGACACAGGAACGCTTGCTGCAATCCTCGCGGCCGCAGGACTCGACGCGGATGAGTTCCGGGCGCTGCTGTGAGTTTGAAGAGCGTCGTTCGGCAGAATTGACCGGGCCCTGACGCGGTTGGAGAACGTGCTGGCGTAATCCGCACTTGGCGCGTGCCGTAAGCAAAACCAAGCACCGAGCCGCGGACTTCAGTCCGCGCGGACCGTCGTCACGTGGGGGCGGGACCCTGTGCTATGAAGTACAAGACCCTATTCCGTTTAGGCCTGAAACTGCTGGGCGTCTACTTCGTAATGCAAGGGGTGGTCTACGGCGTCGGCGGCGCCGCACAATTGGGCCTGTGGTTTTTTGACAGAGCAACGTTCGTATCGTTCGGACTGGTCCAACTCGGGACTGGTCTGACCATGGGCCTAGTCGGTGCATACTTGTTTTTAGGCGGGAGGTGGATCCTCGATCGAGCAATCCCCTCGAATCGGCCTTATTGCTCCGAATGTGCGTATGATCTCACCGGTGCGGTCAGCGGAAGGTGCCCGGAATGCGGAACCCCGTTCAAACAAGAGGATGTATCCCCACCGCCTGCGGACGTCGATTCGGAAACATAAAAGTAGCCCTCCCCGGCGGCGGGCGGCGTTGTAGACGGGAGTACTGATGGTGGCTTCAGAACTCAAAGGTCGTCATTTTCTATCCATGTTGGATTTCTCGAAGGAGGAGATTCTTCAGGTCCTGGATACAGCCCGGGCTTTGAAGGCTAAGGGGTATCCTTCCAGCTCCCTGCCGCTTGCAGGCAAGACGTTGGCGATGATCTTTCTGAAACCATCGCTTCGCACGCGGGTGTCGTTTGAAACGGGCATGACCAAGCTCGGTGGCCACGCGATCTATCTCGCCCCAACGGACATCAGCCTGGGCAAACGCGAGACGACCGAAGACATCGCCTTGGTGCTTTCGCGCTATGCCGATCTGATCATGGCTCGCGTATTTGGCCACGATGTCGTCGAAGAGCTTGCCAGGTGCGCGACTGTTCCGGTCATCAACGGGCTAAGCGACTTCGAGCATCCCTGTCAGATCTTGGCGGACTTCCAGACGATCCAGGAACGCAAGGGAAAGCTCGACGGGATCAAGACCTGCTACATCGGCGATGGAAACAACGTGGCGCATTCGTTGATGCTCGGGGCTGCCCGGGTCGGGATGCATATGACGGTCATAACACCGCCAGGGTTTGAGCCGAAGCCGGAGGTCCAGAAGATGGCCTCGGACGCCGCGACGGCGACGGGATCGAAGATCACCGTGGCCAACGACTTGGACGCGGCTTCCGGTGCGGATGTACTCTACACCGACGTCTGGGCATCCATGGGCCAGGAAAGCGAAGCGGAGGCCCGCAAGAAGGTCTTCACCAAGTATCGCATCGACGCAGAGGCGATGAAGCTGGCTGATCCCGATGCCGTCATCCTCCACTGTCTGCCCGCTCATTACGGCGATGAGATCGACTACGCGACGTCACGCCTGCCCAACTCCGCCATCTTCGACCAAGCGGAAAACCGTATGCACGCACAGAACGCACTGATGGTGCATCTGATCGGCTAGGCGTGCGCACAAGCGTGCGCGGGCCGAGTGGAACCGGTAGACCATGAATCTCATTCTCGAAATCGATGGGGTTCTGCTTGATGTCGCCCCAGCATGGTATCGGGCGCATTGTGAAGTTGCGGCCGAGCTGGGTTGGTCGACGCTCGACCAAGGCACATTCTGGCGACAAACGCGAAAGTATGGACGCGAGATGAGCCCCCTCCGAGGAGCCAGACCTGTGAAGGTGAGGGAGTACTACGCCCGCTTCGATGAAAGACTGGAAACGGACGAAGTTATTTTCGATTGCGAGCCTCATGAGGAGATTGACTTCGTTCTGGCGTCGTTGTCTACGAAAGGATCGATATGTCTGGTCACGCTCGGCTCAAACCTCGAGGCCCGCCGGGCAGTCTTGGAGCGAAGTAACCTGCTTCGGTTCGCGACCCGAATCGAGGGCCTTGACCCCGATCCACGCAAGCGACCAGGCGTCCTGCGGACGCTCGCCGGAGGTGATAAGCGAACCTTGGTCGCAGCCGCCAGCGACGCTGTGATCCGGTCGGCTGGCGAAGCGCGGATATTGACTGCTGGTATTCCACGCGGACCATGCTCAGCCGATCGGCTCTTCCGCGCCGGTGCCGATATCGTGTACAAGAATCTTGCGGAGCTTCGAGACGCCATCGTCGGGGGCAGCGAGGAGCTGATCCGTGCCGGGTTGCTGCCCCCGGCCGCTGGATGACGAATCCGATGCCGGATTACACGCGATACCAACAAGAGCTCATCTCCCGCTACTACGACCACCGCGATCAAATCCTTCTGACCCGATTACAGGAGATCGTGACCGAGCTGTTTCTCGCAGAGTCAGAGACAAAGACGAAACGCCTCTGGTCGCGGGTGAACAAGGCTATGGAAGCGTTGAGAGTCCCGCCAGCGCTGCGCGATCACATCGTGACCAAAGCCGATCCCGAGGTCTTGGCGAGAAACGTTCGCGACTGGCTTGCGGCAGCCAAGAAAAATGTCGGCAAGTCATTTTACAGGTAGAGAGGGAATCCATCTTGCGTATGTTGACTCCCGCAGATCGGGTCAACAGAGCCGATGCCCATCTGTTCCCACGCCGCCTCACCCGTTGTGGTACACTACCGACCTTGTATAGGTGGTCCGGGTTCCAAGTGCAACGTCACAAGGAGACCAGCCGTGCTCGAAGGCAAAAACGTAATCTTGCGGCTATTTACCCAGGAGGAGCTCGACGAGTATGTGAAGCTTGAGAACAACTATGCTGAACAGGGCGAGTTCCTCGACCCCTTCTTCCACTCGCAGATGGCCCGCCGCAAGGCCTTCGAAGAGTCCAAGGGTTGGTGGGACGAGGACAAGGGATGCATGCTCATCGCCGGCAAGGAGGGGCGGATGCTGGGTGCTATCTCCTTCCTCCGACGCTCTCCCCTGATGGCTGGCCTCGAAGTGGGTTATGTGATTCTCCGCCGCGAAGACCGGGGCCACGGCTTTGGTACGCAGGCCCTTCGAATCTTCTCAGCATATCTCTTCGATCTTAGACCGATTCCGCGGCTTGAGCTTCTGACCGTAGACCAGAACGTCGCCGCACGGCGGATCGCGGAGAAGTGCGGATACAAACACGAGGGTACTTTTCCCAGCTACTGGTTCGTCCGCGGGAAGTACGTCAACGGCGTCCAATACGGCCTTCTCCGGCAGGACTGTGCGTCGCTATCCGATGCGCTGGGTCGCTAGGGCATCGTCAACCCTTGTTTTGCGGGTTTCATGGTAGGTCCTTTCCGACCCGCGCCCGTAAGGAAGCGGAACTCTCACCGGCGTTGTGAACGGGTCCGGTCCGGTGAACCCACATATTTACGCGTGACGAAGCACTAGGGCCCTTGTAACAATCCTAAGACAGATAAATGGCACAGGTCCGCCTCCGGCGGCGTTTGCCCGTATCCGCCGGTACCTCGATCGACGGGCCGATGCCCCCATCCTGGCGACCCGAGCGGACCCCGGTGAAAAGCGGGTGGCCAACCGTCTGCCCAAGCGGAGGCAGTGAGTCTTCACGTTGCTCAACGATCCCAGCGGCAGCCCCAACAATAAACGGGCGGAACGCGCCGTGCATCGCGTTGTCATCGCTCGCGAGCTCTCGTGCGGCGGCAATACTAAGCGCACGAAACGCACCTGGGAGACCCTGACCAGCTTTGCCGCCGCCGCCCATGGACACAGCCATAACTTCCTCGACGTTTTCCACCCCCCCATTACCATCGTGTGCTGACCACGTACGAAGGAGGGGCGGTCGCGGAAGGGGGGGATCAGCGCCGGAACGTCACGTCCGTGTTGACGCGCGTTTGCGGCTCTGCTTGAGGCGGTCAAGCTCTTTTTCAAAGCGCTCGGTTTGGTCTGGTTTGAGCATGGCTTCGATCTTCTTTCGGGTCTCAGCAGCGAGCTTTGTCCGGGCGTCTTCGTCCTTGTGGTCGATTCCTCGAAGTGATTTCACGGCGTCGCGCATGATCACTCGCCACTCCTTACGCTGGGCGCGGTCGAGACGCGAACGAGCGGCGGCACGGACCAGGCTTCGAACGTCATCGGGCAGACCCGCCTGATCGGTGCCCATGCTTTCGTAATACGCATCGAACAGCGGCAATTGGTCCTCGGTCAACATGCCGCGCACAGCCTTCGCCAACTCCGCTTGCGTCCCCTCAGGGTCTGGGCGCATCGCGTCCAACTCCGCTTGCAACTCTTCGATCCGTGCCTCGTCGCCTGCCTCACGGGCCTCACTCATTTCGCGCTGTATGTCACGCATGCGGTCCGCGAACTGTCGCCATCCACCGCGACCCGATCGAACAAGCTCGTCAAATTCTTGCCGCTGCTGTTCGCTCATGTTGACGGCGTCGGGCAGCTCGTCTCTGAATCGTCGAAAGGTCTCTCGACGTTCGCGCCGGTCCTGGAAATCCATCCGCATGTTGGAGAACCGGTCGAATTGCTCGTCGGTGAGGATCGGCTCAACCTCGTCGAGGGCTTGCTGGAGCGATTCCCAGGGGTCAACGCCCAACTCGAACATCTGTGCTCGCAGCTCCTCTGTCTTCTTCGTGTCACCGTTGCGTCGGGCCTCTCGCATCTCGCGCATCAATGGCCGCACATCCTGCATCCGCTCGCGATGTTCCGCCATGATCTCCTCGAGTTCTGCTCGCTGCTGTTCGTCCAGTTCGAGCGGTTCCACGAAACGGTCGAGCATTCGGCCGGGCCCTCGCCCCCAAGGACCGCCCGGGAAGCCTCGGCCACCCGGGCCTCCGCGTTCCTGGCGACGCTCCCACCGCTGCTCCATTTCCTGGCGGAATTCAGAGAAACGCGAGATTTGGTCATCGTTCAGGATCGGCTCGACTCGGTCGAGTGTTTGCTTGAGCAACTCCCGCGGATCGAATGCGGCCTCGGTGAGTTGCTGCTGCAATTCGGCCGCACGCGCATCGTCACCATCACGCTGGGCACGCCTTAGTTCGCGCCCGAGATCTCGTACGACTCTGCGGCGTTCGCGAAATTCGGCTGTGATCTCGTCAAACTGAGCAAGTTGCGCCTCGTCGAGTTCAAGTGTTTCGGGGAGGTTATCCAGCATTCGCCCGGGACCTCGTCCCCGCCGGGGCCCGCGGCCCTCTTCCGCATCCTGCGCCATCAACGCCGACGCGAGCACACCCAAAAACATGGCGGAGAGAACGTTGACCTTCATTTCCGTGTCCTTTCTTGCTCGGGCCACCTCGGATTCGGACCCACGCGAGTGGGGCTCATTGTACCTCGCTCAGCTCGGAGTACATCCAAGCACGGAGGCGCCGGCGTTGCATTCCGCCGGCGCCGCATTCATTCAGGCGTTTGGATGCCTAACCCCGTAACAGTTGCGTCCTCCTCTGCCC
>CAYOQG010000228.1:0-9870 GCA_964405925.1 uncultured Phycisphaeraceae bacterium
ACACTATGGTTACGGAGCACGGCGGTGGTCTATTGTTCGCAGCCGGGCGGTCCTACACCCCGGAATTCATGCGGGATCGGTCGCTCAAAGCTCTGCAGGATCTGCTTCCAGTGACCCTCGATCCGGAGGCCGATCTGGTGCTCAATGAGATCGGACACTATCAGCTTACAGGTTCACCCGCGGAGATCCCGGAGACGGCATTCGGTCATCCGGTATTGCGGCTGGCGGGTGATGCGGTCTCCACCAAGTTGCTGTGGCAGGGGACCGGTGACGTGTACTGGCACTATCCCGTGCTCCGCGAGAAACCGGCGGCCACCGTTCTGATGCGGCATGGAAACCCGCGGATGCGAAACTCCTATGGCGGTCATGTGTTGGCGGCGCTGCAATTCGTCGGTGCCGGCCGAACCGGTTTTCTCGCCTTCGATGGTACGTGGCGCTGGAGGCGCTATGGCGTCGAGCGATTTGACCGCTTCTGGGTGCAGCTCATCCGGTATCTGGCGGAGGGGAAGCTCTTAGGTGGCGTCAAACGCGGTATGCTGCTTACCGACAGCGAGGAGTACTCCCTGGGGGCGGCGGTAACGGTCTCAGCAAGGCTCCACGACAGGCAGTACAAGCCGCTCAAGCGGGACCAGATCACCGCGACATATGGCACGGGCGGCAACATGGCGGAGTTCGTCCTGACCTCCCAGCCCGACCGGCCTGGATGGTTCGAGGGGAGATTCGTGCCCGATCGCACCGGACACTATCAGATCAGTCTTCGGCTCCCGGATCCGGTGGGTGATGATCCGGTTCAAATCAACCGCGAAATCCATGTGATACGGCCCAACATCGAGATTCTCCGACCGCAGATGGATCGTGCCAAATTGCTGACGCTGGCGGAGCAGTCGCACAACGGGCGATATTTTGAACTGAACGAGGCGGCAACCGTACCCGCCCTCATCCCCGATCTTCACGAGGAGATTGCGGTCCGATCGCGTCCGACGATGCTGTGGGACAACTGGGTCGTTTACCTTTTCCTGATCGGCCTTCTTTCAATTGAGTGGAGTGTGCGCAAGTGGAACCGATTGTTATAAGTACAGCCGACCTGCGATTGGCAGCGGATTCGGTCGGAGGGCGTGTGTGATCCCCGGCGCCACCGGACAATCTGACTTGAAGAGAGCAACGTTGGATGCGTCGGTGTCAGATAAGTTGCACCATGTCGCCACTCGACTTCGCCTGTACGTGCTCCTGGAAGGCATGGGCTACCTGGCTGGCTTTCTGCTTGTCGCGGCGATCGTCCAACTCGGACTCGACTACACCGCGCGAGGACTCCAGTGGAGCATGCGGGTCGTGCTACTTACTTTCATCTTGGCCGGTTCATTGTGGGTCTTCTGGCGTCGCGTTGTCGCTCCGCTTCGCCAAAGACTCGGACCGGCTGAGATTGCCAATCTTGTCGAGCGGCGCTACCCGCGGTTGTCCTCCGTACTGATCTCAGCCGTTCGGTTCTCCGCGGGTGAGGTCGGTTCGCCGGAGGCGAACTCGCCCTCGCTCGTGGCGGCGGTCGTAGCCCGAGCGAAAACCGATGCCAAGGCACTGGATTTTAATCTGGTTCTGAATCCGCGGCGTGCACGCCGATCCGGGTTGTCGCTCATTGCGGTGCTCGCGGTATGCGTATTGACGACGGTCGGATGGCCAGAGGTGACCGGAGTGTGGTTTGCTCGGAACGTCCTTCTCCAAGACGTCGAGTGGCCCAAGCGGACACGTTTGATCGTCGAGCTCGAGGGTGAGACGTTAATCGGTGCTCGAGGCGATGATCTCGTCGTGCAAGCCCATGCAGAGGGCGTGCAACCGCGCACGGTGGAGATCCTCTACAAGACCGTGTCGGGCCAGCGAGGCCGCGAAGCGATGGTTACCATCGGCCAAAGGGGTTCCTATCACTATCGCTACACCTTCAACAGCGCTTCCGAGAATTTTACGTTCCATCTTGAAGGTGGCGACGACAAGACTGCCAGTTACCGTGCCGTCCTGCTCGAAAGACCGAAGGTCCTGCGGAGTGAGCTGCGTATCACACCACCCGCATACACGCAGCTCGACATGCTCACCCTGGGTGACGGACAGCGAGCAGCCCAGGTGCTTCCCGGAAGCCAAGTGACCCTCCGCGTCGAGACCAACAAACCTGTCCGGCAGGCGACATTGATGGCCGGCAGGGACGCGGTCGGCGAGGCAACCCCGGAAGGGGATGGATACGCAGTGACCTTCGCCCCAACGGAAACCCACACTTACCACTTTGCCATGGTCGACGAGGTGGGGCTGGAGAACCGTCAACCGGTCCGATTTTCCCTGCGTGTTGTTTCAGACGAACCACCCCGTGCTCGCATGAAGCTCCTCGGTGTAGGTGACATGATCACGCCGGAGGCGATCCTGCCCATCGAGGTCGAGTTCGCCGACACCTATGGTTTGGCCACGGTCGAGCTGATCTACGAAACGTCACGAGAAGGGGCACAGGAGAGCCTCATTCCGCTGCCCGGTTTTGGCCCACGTTCCACGAACTTCAAGATGACGCTGTCGTGGCCGGTGTCCTCGGCAGAGTTGATGGCCGGCGAGACGGTCGTACTGCGGGCCCGCGCGGCCGATTCTGACGATGTCTCGGGGCCGAATGTCGCCCAATCGCCGGATATGACGCTGCGGGTGGTCACGCGGGAGGAGTTGTTGTCCGAGTTGGCGCGGCGAGAGCAAGAGTATCGCATGGACTTCGAGCGCCTCGTCGACTCGCAAGAGGCTCTGCGCAGCGGGCTGTTGACGGTCTTTAGACGCTTAGAGCGGGGACGGGTCCAGGATTCGTTGGCCAGCGCCCTGGCACCACTGGAACGCAGGCAACGCAACATAGCCGGCTCCGTGAACGTGATCGAACAGCAGTTTGAACAAATTCTATCGGAACTGAAGGTGAATCAGCTCGATACCTTGGATGAGCAGACGCGTTTGGGGGATGGGATCGTCGCACCCCTGAAACAGCTCGTCAGGCGGGATCTCGGCGTGGCGGCGGACACAATCCGACAATGGTCGCGGAGCCAGTTGCCGGAGACAGCCTCGTTGGTCGACCCCCAACAGGTGGCCGTCCTGGCCCAAATGCGCGAAGTCCTTGCCAACATGCTAGAATGGGAGGGGTACCGGGAAGTGATCAATATGCTGCGCGACATCATACGCCTGCAGCAGGAGTTGCATAGAGAAACGCAAGAAACGTTGGAGGATCGTGCCGACGAGGTGTTCGAAGACTAGAGAACGGGCGGGTTATGGTTCACGGTTTGGTGGGAGAAGCGGTCGGGTGGCATGGGTCCGCCATGGGCGGACCCGTGTTGGAATTCGCCCCACGGGCCCACCTTCGGCGGGACCGTGCCACCCTGCAAGCGGAGTGCGACGGAACACTGGAGAGCGGGCGGGTTATGCTTCATGGTTTGGTGGGAGAAGCGTCATCATGACGTCATGTTATATCAGACTCGTTGTGTCGGCATTGCCATGGGCAGCGCTGACCGCATCGCCGCTTTCTGCCCAGTCCGACCAAGCCGAGCAGGACGCACAGGGTCGGCCGCCGGCGGCCGCGGAAGCACATCAGGTCCATCCGCTGGCCTCCAAGGAGGAAATGATCCGCGATCGGTTCGAGCGTTTCGAGGATCGGATCTACCGCCTGCGCGAGTTGCTTGACAACCAGGAGCCGGATAACGCAGCCAGGCTCGCCCGGGTGCTCCAGCGTGCTGGGGAACTGGGATTGGCTGAGCGGTTGGGCGAGATGATTCGAATGCTGCGCGACCCTGCTCTGCTGAACGAAGCCGCCGACGCCCAGATCAACTGGGTGGCTGACGCGGATCGTCTACTCGCCGTCCTCCTCGAGGAGGATAGTGACAATGAGCAGCGACGAAGCGAGATGGAGCGGCTACAGGAGTATTACGAGAGAATCGGAGAGCTTCTTGATCAGCAGCGTACTCTGCGAGACACAGCCGGGCAGACCGCCATGCAAGGCCGGATAAAAGCCCAGCTTGACCAGGCCATTCAACGTCTCGATGGACTCCTCAACCGACAATCCCAGCTTTCAGAACAAACCAGGCAGCAGCACGACCTGACCGAGGACGGTGCAAAGCCGCTTTCAGCCGGTCAAAAGGACCTGGCCGGCGACGCAAAGCAGCTTGCGGAGGACCTCAAACGAGTTTCCCGGTTGCCGTCTGGAGAATCAGAGGATGCTCCCTCGCTGGACGCCGCTCGCCCTCGGATGGAGGCGGCGAGCGAGTCAGTCCAAGAAGGGGCCGATGCGATGTCCAAGGCTGGTGACCATCTTGACCGTGGCGATAAGAATTCGGCACAAGATCAACAAAACGAAGCCATGGATGGGCTGCGCGAAGCGCGAGAGCGTCTGGAGCGAGCCCGAGACGCGCTCGACAAGCAGGGGGCAGAAGCACAGGCCCTCACTCAGCGGCAGCAGCAACTGGCCGATCAGACTGGCAGCCTGTCCGACCAGATGCGCAACCCGGCAGAGTCGGGCGGCAGCCAGGGGCAACCACAAAGCCAATCACAATCCCCCTCACCTGGTCAGCAGAATGTCGAGCAAGCCCAACGGGAGATGGAGGGTGCCTCCCAAAGTCTTGACCAGTCGAAGCCCGAGCAGGCTTTGCCGAAGCAGGACCGGGCCATCGACCAGCTCGAGCAGGCGCAACAGGAGCTGGAGAAAACCTTAAACCAGCTTCGCCAGGAAGAACGAGAAGAGATCCTGCGCGACCTGGAGGGTCGCTTCCGGGACATGCTGTTCAAGCAGCGGGCCATTAATGAGACGACGATCCGACTGGATCAAATCGGAGCGGCGAACTTCACACGGGCAGAGCGACTGGAACTGGCTGATTTATCCGTGAATCAGCAGAACCTGTCCAACGACGCTGCCACCTGCTTGCACATCCTGGATGAGGACGGCACGACGGTTGTCTTCCCCCGTGTTGTCGGCCAGATCGCGGAAGATATGAGCACCGTCGCCGACCGCCTGGTCGCCGCGGAGGTCGGTCCCCTGACGCAGACCATCGAAGGGGAAATCGTGCAAGCGCTCGAGCAGCTACTTGAAGCCGTCCAAAGAATGCGGCGGGAGAGCGAACAGGGCGCACGTATGAACATGGGTTCGAACGATGGTCCACAACCACTCCTGCCCACGTCGGCTGAGCTAAAGCTCTTGAGGGCGGGCCAGCTAAGGGTCAACGAGCGTACCAGTGCGATCGATGCGGCTCGTGGCGACGCATCGGAGCCCCCAGAGGTACTGGACGAGGCCCTGCGGACCGTCGCCGCCCGGCAGATCGAGTGCGGCGGGATGGCTAAGGAGATGCGTGATCGTCAACCGGCACCGTGAGCGCGCGCAAGGAGCGGATCAGATGGTGCAGTGCGATGCTAATCACTACCTGAAACGTGGTCTCCGTACCGTGCGGTTTTGGGCGTTACTGATCGCAGGTGTCGGTCACGCTGCCGCGTGCGCCCAGACGCCGGTCGAGCGGTTCCTCACCCACCTTGACACGGAGAAGGATCTTCCCACTGAGGCTGTGCAACTGATACGGCAAACCTGGTCGGAGTGTCACGATTGCGACGCGGAGGAGTTTCTGACGCAGGGCCTCGCCTTGCTGTCCCCGAGGTTCCGCAGCGGACTCGACGCCTATGACGCTCAGCGGTATACGGAGTGTGCCGGCATCATGGCCGAATTGCGAGCGGATGCGAATCCATTTGTCGCCGCGAACGCCGCTGCCTATGAGATCAAGGCACTGGTGGCCGATGAACAACTGCTGGAAGCTGGTCGACGTCTCGAGACGCTCCTCGCCGAGCACGCAGATCGGGTGACGGATTACACCTACTTCGCTCCTGAACTGGCCTTTTTGCGCGGATACTGCTTGCTGGCGGATTTGCAGTACTCCAAGGCCACAGAAGTGTTGCGGCGGTTCCTCCAAGCCTACCCGGATGCTTCACCAAGGCTGACGCTCGCCGCCAAGCAGATGTTCGCCGAGCTCGAACACCGTCAATCCGGGCAAATCGGAGAGGTTGTTGACCTGATGGGTTTTGCCGGCCGGCGTTTAACCCATCGCGACACCTCGGAGACCGTGCAGGTCAGACAAGCGCGTGTCATCGAGATCCTCGATCAGTTGATTGAGGATGCCGAGGAGCGTGAAAGTAGTAGCAACAGCAGTAGCAGCTCGGGTAGCCAGGATCGTCAGTCGAGGTCTCAGCAGACCCCAAGCAACCCCATGCAGGAGTCGATTCTCCCCGAGGGCGAGGCCCAGGGAGGACCGCTTCAAGACCCGCGCCGGGCCGATCCCGGTGAGGTTTGGGGATCGATGCCGGCGGCACAACGCGAGCGCATTCTACAGGCTTTGCGAGATTCGTTCCCCAGGCGCTACCGGCAGCTCGTTGAACAGTACTACGAGCAACTCGGTAAAAGACCCTAGCGAAGAATGATCGAAATGAGAGGTGAGGTGCCCAGGACCGGACTCGCGCGGAGGTGGGGGCGATTCTCCCTTCTCCTTCTTTTCGTCTGCTCCGTTTTCAGCGCCTCAGGCGAGACTGATGCATCGTCGGATCCTTCCTCTGTCTGTGCAGTCCACATTGATGGTCGTGAGGTTTGTGGCACATGGTTGGGTTTGGACGAAGGAAAGCGTGTCAAGGTGCGCAGCGAGAATGGACTCGATATCTTCAGTTTCGATGACCTCTTGACCTTGACCTTTCCCGAACATAAAGCCAGCAAGAAAAGATTGAATACTGAACCTTCGGTGCCCGAGGCACCCGCAACTCGAGGCCAGACAGTCTTCTATCTAGCAGACGGTGGTCGTCTAACCGGCGCGGTTGTCGATGGGCCTACGGAACCCGACACACTGGCCTGCCGGACCGGATGGGGAAAGGCGACCATCCCCTTCGACCGTCTTGCCGGTGTGCAACTGGCGCAAAGAGGCGATTTTCCACGCGCTGCTGAGCTGTTTGACGCGGCACTCACTGCTCGTTTACCGGGCGAAGATGTGCTTGTCACTCGTGGTGAGGAGGAGGAAGTCAAGACAATCCGGGGACGTCTGGTTGAATTGAACTCCCAAGGTGGCACTTTCATATATGCAAATCGACCACGACCATTTAGAGCAGAACGGATCTACGGTGTCATCCTGGCCATGGGAGCTACGGCTGCCTCGCACTATCCGTTGACGTTCGAGCTGTCTGACGGTTCTCTTTTTTCTGCCTGGATCGAGCGTGCAGATGGGGGATCACTGCGACTGGCTATTTCCATCGGCATGACCGTCGACTTGCCAACGTCTGAGATTCTGAACATCAGTGTGGACAGCGACCGTGTGGTCTATTTGAGCGATCTTTCAATCGTAAATCAGAGGAATGAAGGGATCCTCCATCGTTCCTGGCCAGTCATGATGGATCGTTCGATCTCTGGGGGGCCGCTTTCGATTAACGGTCGTGTCTTCGATAAGGGGATTGGGGTCCACAGTTTTACAGAAGTGAGTTATGACACTGAAGGGAAATACGAGACATTCGCCGCGACAATCGGGATCGATGACTCGGTGCGCCCTCGTGGGAATGCAGTGTTCCGTGTACTTGGAGATGGGACTGTTCTCTTTGAGAGTGGGGCAGTCACGGGTCGAGATAGGGGGAGGGATATCATTGTAGATGTTGTCCACGTCAACCAGTTGACGCTCATCGTGAACTATGGGGACGAGCTTGATCTCGCTGATTACGCTGACTGGGGTGGTGCCCGGCTATTGAAACCCGCGCAGGCGCCTGGGTCACCTTCGCGAGCGCCTTAGATGAGTATGGAGCCGTCAGAACAAACCGCAAGGCAGATGCGTAAGCCTGCAGTCTGTCAGACAGCGCGCGCAAGGCGTGGTCGGACCTTCGGCGCGTGGACTCACATACCTTCGCTTCGACTCCAATGCCCGCCGGGTAGCGCGCTTGTGACTGTGGCATGCGCCATGCTCAGTGCGATGCCTGTGAGTGCTGACACGGCGCTTGAGCGCGTGGTTCGTGCTGAGACTGAGCGGGTCGAGTTGATCCGGCGCATCATGCCTAGTGCAGTATGTATCTATGATCTCGCTCACAGAAGTGGCGGGTCTGGTGTGCTGATCGATCCAGAAGGATATGGAGTGACCAATTACCACGTGGTCGCGGGTATGCTCGATTCGCGCAAGGGATGGGGCGGACTGGCCGATGGTGTGCTGTATGAATTGCAGGTGCTTGGCGTCGACGTAACCGGTGACGTGGCTATGTTCCGCCTGCTCCCGCCCGAAGGTTGGCGTCACTCTCCCGAACAGGAGGATGCAGGCGCAGAAAGACGCATTTATCGATTCCCCTTTGCCGAGCTGGGAGATTCTGAGAAGGTGCGGGTTGGCGACGCGACCATCGTCTTGGGCAACCCCTTCTCGCTGAGTGAGGCTCACACACCTTCGGTCACCCAGGGGATCATTACGGGAGTCCACCGCTACCAGGAGGGTTCGCGAGGCAACCTCGTCTATACGGATTGCCTGCAGACCGATGCCTCGGTAAACCCTGGCAACTCGGGTGGGCCGCTGTTTAACACCTCCGGTGAGGTCATTGGAATCAACGGTCGCATCTCCGTCAACACGCGTGGGCGATTCAACGTCGGGTTCGGCTATGCGATCTCATCCAACCAGATCAAGCGCTTTATCCCAACCCTTCGTGCTGGTCTTCTGGCGAAGCATGGTACGTGGCAGGCTCGCGTCACCAATACAGACACCGGTGTCGTGTTCAGCGAGATCGCCGGGTCCGGTCCCGCATATGATGCCGGCTTGCGAGTCGGCCACCGGCTGCTTTCGCTTGATGGTGTGCCGATCACCTCCGCCAATCAGGTTCTGAGCACTTTGGGGACGTACCCTGCTAATTGGCCTGTCCTGCTGGAGGTCGAGCGCGAAGGTGTGACGTCCCAGATTGTCGTGCGACTGGATCCCATAGAGCCAGGATTGCGGGCACCTTTTGTGGTCGACGCTGAAGTCAACTTGCGGGAAGTCAGAAGAGTGCTCCGCGGTTTCCGCCGAAACGTGCTTGGAGGAAGATCGGAGTTGCCGCCCGTTCTCAAGTGGACTGTTGTCCGCTCCTACTCTCCGGACCGCGAGGGATTCACGAAGCCACCAGCGTTCTTTGAGGTATCGGTTCCACCGGCTGGGCCTGCCCGTATGGTTGAGCGTCTTGAAGATGGGTCCGTGACGGGGGTGATTGTGTATGACAGTCTTGGCGCGAGGCAGCAGACCGATTCAGAGTCCGAGTTCGTCGATCTGCCGCGTGATGAAGCCATGGTGCTCTCAGCGCTATCCGTGTTGCAGCGTGATATGGTCGATAGTCAGAAGGACCTCGGTTTGATAGGTGTTAGCCATGCCGGGGCAGACATGCATTTGGCCTCACCCGGACAACGGAGTGAAGAGCACAGGCCGACCGCCGCTCCGCGAGATGATCTCCACGACGTGGTGCTGCGACCGCACGAGCTCATCAGGTGGCCGCTGTCAGCCGATCTGGAAGCATATTACGCATTTGACAGTGAAACCTACGAGATCATTACCATTGCCGTAGTCGATGCGCTGACTGGCACCAAGGCCCTGGTTGAACTGCGTAATCCGTGTGACATCGGCGGGATGGTGTGGCCTTGCACGATCCAAGTGCAGGCCGATGGATACACCTATGAAGATGACCTCTCCGCGCGGGAGCCGTCACCATGAGCCAGATTACCGCCATCATCTTGGCATCGGTGACGACCACAGCGTTACCTGGGTTGGGGGCAGACACGGGCGGCGCGTTTCACCGGGCGATTGAGGCCGTGTTTCCTCGTGCAGTGAAGCTCTATGGGCTTCGTGCGGGCGCACAGGTCGGCTACGGCACGGG
>CAYOQG010000229.1:0-9713 GCA_964405925.1 uncultured Phycisphaeraceae bacterium
TTCAACCTTGTCTCACAACATCGCATCCCCCTTTCCCAAGCTTTTCTTGACGCAAGCGAAACGAACCCACCGATCCCCGTTTTTGACCCCGTAAACGCGTTTTGTGTTGGGTTCGTTGACCCAGACGAACCCATTCTTCGGAGGAGTGCCATGCCCAGGCCGTAGGTCGGGTCAACAGATGCGACGACCGACAGCGGTCCCGATCAAACGCAGCCGGATGGCATAATGGATGTCGACAGGTATGATCGAGCCATACGCCCGGTTTGGATTGCCTTTGTTTATGACTATGGCTTGCCCCCTCGTAGCCGTGCGCGGAGCGGAAGTATCTGTCTGAGTTGATTATGGAGCGTATCGCATGTTACACGCAAACATGAAGTCAATGCCCTGGACGTGTGCCGCAGTCACAGTCTGTCTACTCTTGCCTGCGTCGACTGCTCACGCCCAGGCAGACAAGAGGCTCCAGGCCTTCCAGGAGAACTGGGAACAGGCTGAGAGAGCCCATCAGGCAAAGGATTATGCGTCAGCGAAGCCGTACTACGAGAAGGTCTTCGAGTTCATCCCCTACGAGCCGTCATCGCGTTATCAGTACGCTCGCTGTCTCGCCATGCTGGGCGACGTGGACGGTTCTATAAGAGAGCTTACCAAGGCGATCGAATACGGCTTCAACGATCCCGAAGCCATCGCGGTGCAAGAACCGGAACTCGCCGCACTGCGAGAGGATCCTCGCTTGAAGGACATCGTACGAGCCGCAAGAGAGTGCCGAAGCGAGAAGTTGGCCCTGTACAAAGGTGTCGGCGTCAAAGAGGACAAACCCGCTCCGTTGCTCGTCGTGCTCCATGGTCTCGCTGAACATCCACGAGTACAACTGGCTTATTGGAAGGAGACGGCCGATCGGTCGGGTCTAATCCTCGTCGCCCCCTATGGTCCCCGGCGCATGGGACAGATGTCGTACGCATGGCACCGTCAAGGGGGTCGTGAGACGGATATGGATATGACTGCGGCATGGAGGTTGATCAAGAAAGCGATCGGTGTTGCCAAGAGGAAGCATCGCGTCGACGAGGATCAGATCGTGCTGGCGGGATTCTCACAGGGCGGTGCCCTGGCCTTGCACTGCCTATCTGATCCACCTGTCCCCGTTCGAGGAGCGATCGCCTTTTGCCCCGCTTACCAGAGCACTGGTACGAGCGCGACCGAGTCAGATCACCTGAAGGCCTACGTGATCGTCGGCGGCCTTGACGAGCACTGGCTTGCCGGTGGGAGGCAAGCAAACACGGACTTGCGGGCGTCGGGTATCGCTGTCGAGTATATTGAGGTGCCGGACATGGGCCATGACTTCCCCAGAAACCTTCTGGAACATCAACAGAAAGCCCTGAAGTTCGTGCTCGACCGTTAGGGCGCCGTGCGACGGATACGAAGAACCTGGAGGAAGCTCACTGATGCTGGCAACATGCCCGAACTGCCGGGAGCCGATTCCAGCGTATCGGTTGTTCTTCACGACAGCGTGGGGGAGCTGGCGGTGCAGCAAATGCAACTCGCTGTTGGGTGTGAACGTGAAGCGGCGCCTCGTGCTCGTATCTGTGGCGGTACTTTTGGCGTTGCTTTTGGCTGGCTGGGCGTCGAGGCGGTTTCCTACTGTCGCGGACACTCCTGTGATGATTGGGGTATTCGTCACGGTCCTGGTGGTTCACTTTCTGTTCTTCGAACGTGCCCGTTTGATCGAGCGTACGGGGTTTCGGTGCCAGCGTTGCGGATATGATCTGCAAGGCCAGGTGGAGCCTCGGTGTCCCGAGTGCGGCAGAGCATTCGACGTCGGCGAGCGGACCCACATGCATAGTCTGAGCAGCGCAGAGGTGGCTGACCAAGCGCGGCGTCGGCGCTGGGTGAAGTGGGTGGGCATAGCCTTGCTGGCCGCACTTGTGGCAGGTCAGATTCTGGGGCTCTACTTCTGGCGAAGAGCAGGTCGGGCAAGCGTCCAGCCGGCACCCGAGACGAAATACATACTACAAGCGGTGCTCGCTTATGCGGAGAGCCACGGCGGAGGCGGACCTCTGCACGCTAGCGAGCTTTTGCTTGAAGGGCGGGTCGCCCTGCAAACCTTCGCCACGCTCGACTCCTTGACGCGGATCGAGTCCGTTCCGCTGGCTGACATCATGTTGTCCCAGTTCGCCGGCATGAAGTCTGAAGAGCGAAGGAAGGTCGTCAATGCAGCCTCGGCAGGGATGCCGGACGCAACGATCGCTCATCGTCTCGGTGACTTCGTATTCACATACCATGGCATCGACTTTGCGAATGCGGACACGGGACTATGGGTCGTGGTCTGGTCGCCGGACCCGGCGCAGAACCCGCCGCCGTCGCCCGGCGAATCCATAGCTGTTGGATTGGCCGGAGGGAACGTCGTCCAGATTGCGCTCACCAGTTTCGTAGAGGAGCTGTCTACCCAGAACCAGTTGCGCACGCGCTACGGTCTGCCGCCACTGGTGAGTCCGTTTACGGTCACGCATAAGAAACCGATGGTCGCCCAGCCTGTCTCGATTCATCCGTAGGTCGACTCATCAACAGGGGTCTTTTGGCATATCGAGCTTCGGGCGGACCCGTGTTTCGGAAGCAGCCCGGGAGTTCCACGGGTCTACGATCGATGCATTCGACATGCCGATCGTAGAGCCGTGCCACCCGATTGAGGGTGCGCTGCGACGCATAGCATTTATTGCGGCACGGGTTGGGGAATGTCGAAGTAAAATTCCGCCCACTGGCCTGGTTCTGATTTTGCACCCAGGTGGCCCTTATGAAGCTGAATGATCCGCCAGGCCACATACAGGGCGATTCCCGCTCCGCTCTGGCGGCGCGAGTGAGGGGTGTGCAGGCGGGAGAACTTGCGGAACAGGCGGGACCGCTCATCTGGTGAAAACCCGGGGCCCTGGTTCCAGACCGAGACTCTCAGGCTACGCCCCGTTCGTTCGATGCGGAGCCTGATCTCACCACCGCGCTGCCCATACTTCACCGCGTTTTGCAACAGGCTCCCGAGCACCATTCGTAGCAAGTTCGGATCGCATTCCACAAGAGGAGACGCGGAAGGAGAGCCGCAAACAAGTCTCATTTCGTGACCGTCGATCTCTTCCCGGGCGTGGTCGACGCTGGGTTCGACGACGTCGGCGAGAAAGTCAACCCGGTTATCCAGGTTGAGCTTAAGATCTTCGTGTTCGACGCGCCACAGGTTGAGATACTCATCGACCTGGCTTTGCAGCTTCCGGGCCCTTTCGGTGATTCTATCGATGCTCTTGCGTTGGTCCGGATACAGGCTGCCGAAGTATCCGTCAGACAAGCGCTGGGCGTCGGCCAGGATGCCCGCAAGCGGACCTTCCAGCTCACGACTGACAAATCCGAGCATGTTCGAGTATGCGTGATTGGCTGCCTCGAGCTGTGCGATGCAATGCGTCTTAGCCACCGCTTGGCTTAACCGTTCCGCAACGACGTGATGGAGCATGACCTGACGGTCGTTGTACGCGTCTGGCTGTCGACAACTGCGAAAAAGGACGCCAACGACTTTCCCCTCAACTTCCAGTGGGCAGGTCATGCTGGAACGCACGCCTTCGCGCAACAGAAGTCCGGGCGACGGGCGAGTGGGGTGCTCGTCGGCGTATTGCTGAAGATCGTTGATGATGCGAGGAGTCCTCATTTGAAGAACACGTCGAAGGGAGCTGCCGCGGAGGCCTTCGGTATAGCCCTTCTTCAAGAGCATGGGTTCGTAGGCGGCGCGCATGTGGTGAGCGATGATTCGTTCACCGTCCTCCTCGACAAAGGCCAACCCGATGCGATCGCAGGGGCTGATGTCGCTTGTTGACTTGAACAGGAAGTCGATGACGGCCTCGACCGATTCGTTGGCGGCTACTTTACGGTTTACTTGGTCGATGACCTTTCGTTCGTAAGGTGTCAAGTCGCTTAGAAGTGTAACGATATGCGATGGATCGACATAGCGCACAGTATCCCTCGTTGTGTGCATGACCTCATCTCCAGCCCGAAACGTTAGTGGCCCGACTTCTGATGCACCAGTATACACCATGGTGCTTGAGCGGCAAGAGATTCCCAGATCTTTAACGCCATGGCAAGGCCTTACTAGTACCGACAGGGGCCTACAAATTGTTAAGGTTTAGTTAACATGCCTGTGGGCTTGGTGAGGGGGGGACTGACAGGCGTTCGTGCGATTGGGGGTGTTGAACAGGTGGATACGCGCTATGTGGTGTTGGTGGGCCTGGGACCCCAACGACCGGGCATGTGGGTCATCGAGCGGCCTATCCCGGTTGCGGGACGGGGCCGCTACCGAGGTCGGGGCGAGGCTTGGGATCAAGGGACACCGGACGGGCTGTGCCGACACTCTCGTCGGGCATGGCTTCGTCAAGAAGATCGGAGACCCCAGGTCGCTCCACAGGCTCGCCGCGGATCAAGGCGTTGACCTCCTCACCGCTGATGGTCTCGAGCTTCAGCAGGGCTTGGGCGATGGTCTCAACCTTGTCACGGTTTTCCGAGATGATCTGTTTGGCCGCTTCGTAGGCCTCGTCGAGGAACTGTCTGATCTCCGTGTCGATCAGCTCCGCGGTCTTGTCCGAATACTCGTGCGACCCGAAGTCGAACAAACCGCCTCTACCTTCATTGTCTCCGTAATAGACGAATCCGGCCTTATCCCCCATTCCCCACTCGCGGACCATGTGGCGGGTGATTTCGGTGGCTTGTTTGATGTCCGCGGCAGCGCCCGTGCTGACCTCGTTGAAGAACAGCTCCTCGGCAATGCGTCCTCCGAACATGACCCGCAGCAAGGCTAGAAGGTAGCTCTTATTGTAGACGATGCGATCGCGCTCCGGCAGAGAGAACGTGGCTCCACCGGCTGGTCCGCGGGGAATGATACTGACCTTGTGGATGGGGTCAGCATCCTTCTCCAAAGCTTGGATCAGTGCGTGCCCGGCTTCGTGGTAGGCGGTGATCTTCCGGTCGCGCTCATCGATGACCGCGCTCTTTTTCGCGCGCCCCCAGCGGATCTTATCGCGGGCCTCCTCGAGATCGTCCTGCTCGACAAACTCCTTGTTGGTCATGGTGGCGATCAACGCCGCCTCGTTGACCAAGGCGGCGAGCTCGGCACCGGTGTACATGGGTGTGCCACGAGCGACACGTCGGATGTCGACGGTCGGACCGAGCTTGATCTTTCGCATGTGCACTTTCAGGATCTCGTATCGACCCTGAAGATCAGGAAGCGAGACGTAGACCTGCCGGTCAAACCGTCCCGGTCGAATCAAAGCGGGATCAAGCACGTCAGCCCGGTTCGTCGCCGCAATGACGATCACTTGGGAATTGGTGTCGAAACCATCCATCTCGACGAGGATGGCGTTGAGGGTCTGCTCGCGCTCGTCGTGCCCACCCCCTGCGAAACTGGCCCCGCGTCGACGGCCGACAGCATCGATCTCATCGAGGAAGATAATGCAGGGTGAGTTTTCCTTGGCTTGCTTGAACAGGTCGCGCACCCGCGACGCCCCGACACCCACGAACATCTCCACGAAGTCGGAGCCGCTGATGGAAAAGAAGGGGACATCGGCTTCACCGGCAATAGCCTTGGCCAGCAGTGTCTTGCCACATCCCGGTGCACCGACCAACAGAATGCCTCGCGGGATCCGCCCGCCCAGCCGCTGGAACTTTTTGGGAGACTTGAGGAACTCGATAATCTCGTGGACTTCCTCTTTGGATTCGTCAACCCCAGCCACGTCGGCAAAGGTAACGTTGGTGTGCTCTTTCTGTGTGACCTTGTGGCGGGATCGGCCAAAGTTGCCAAGCATCCCACCGGCGCCACCGGCATTGCGAATTTGACGGAATATGAAGAACCAGATGAATGCGAAGATCAGAATCCAGGGGAGCATGCTGACCAGAACGAGCAGGAACTGGTTGGGCTTCTTCGCCTCGATCTTCGCGTTGGGCAGAGCCTCCCGCATCCGGTTCAAAAAGGCGCCGTCAATGGCGTCCCGCGGGTACACAACCGTGAAGTGTTTTGGCGGAGCAGTCGGGGCGTCCCCCTCCGCGCGGACCCGAACGCCCTCGAGGAATCCGTCATCCTTGATGACCAATTCCTCGATCTGCTGGTTTTTGACCAGCTCCTCGAACTCGCTGATCGTCAACTTCTCGGCGGCGACGAATTCCTTGCTCAGAAGGGCGACCAGGACCATCACCAATCCGAGCAGCACGAGCCAATGGACCAGGTTGCGCGAAACCTTCATATTGGGTCCATCGGGCCGCTTCGGGTCAGAGGGTTCTTTTGGCGGTGAGTTCTTCTCCTCCGCCATGCGAAAAACTCCAATCGCAGTGAGATTCTTGCCGACTTATGGCTGCAGCCAAACAAATGATAGCAGCACTACCACCCCGATTCCATCGTCTCGACAATCTGCTCCGCCAGACCGTCCACGGCTCGCGTCATCGCCTGCGCAAATGTCTCCCCGACGGGTGGGATGTAACCCGTCTGATACACGAGTCGCGGTCGATCAACGAGCATTTCACCCGATCGCATGTCGACAAGCCGCATCCGCATCACGACAGTGGAACCAATCTCTCGCGGTAGATCGAAGTCGAAATCGTCGCCAAAAGTACGGTTTTCGACAGCGAGAATCTCCCCTGTCAGTAGCGCGTCCCCTGTTCGCTCGCGTGCGATGCGATAGGGTGTGTCGGTCTCGATCCGCTTGATGATGGCTTCGGTCAGGCGGAACTCCAACTCGCGTCGGAACTCCTTCGAGTGGATCATCTCCACGTAAATCGTCTGAATATCGGTCCGAAAAGGCCGCGCTGTCGTGTACCCGCATCCGCCGACGCAGCACGGTAGGATCGCGAGACAGAGAACAAACTGCATGGGCTGCCGGGGTCTCATTCGCTTGCGTCCGTCAAGGGCTAGGGTCGAGTCTACCTCAGGGAACGACAGTTTCTTCTGCGGGCCTCAAGACACCGATCAGCTGCAGCCGCGATGTCGCCTTTGTGGCAGCAAGTGCGTCAGGCCAGCGCTCGCGCACCAACTCATAATGAAAAACGGCCGAGCGTAGATGATCTGTTCGCTCGTAATATTGGCCGACAGAAAACTCCTTCTCCGCACGGGCTTCGCGAATCCCGTCCAAAACGAGATCGACGCCCTCGCGTTGTGCCGCCACGGGGTAGGCCCGCTGATAATCACGATAGCGTTCCTCAGCCTCGATCAGGGCCGTCTCATCGTAATCGATACCTTGAAAGCTGGCGAGTGCTGCCTCGGCTGACCGGCGGAAGCAGAACTGATGGTAACGGCTATGGGGAAATTCCCGAAGAAATCGGGAATACTCCAACTCGGCCAGGCTGTGCTCACCCTTCTTGAACAGGTAATCCGCCTTCGTCTTGATGGCCAGTTCAGCCAGCTCGGCCTCCGGATAGTCGACAGATATCTCATCCAAAATGCGAAACGCCAGGTCCTCGCCGGATAGCAGGCGTAGGCCCATGATCTTTCGCTTCGTGCCCGCAAGATAGGTCTCGGCGATTACAAACTCCATTTGCAGGGCGTCGGTGGTCAGCCCCGTTCCGGCAAACTGGTTTAGGAACTCCTGCAGTATCAGGTAGGCCTCGTGGTAGTTCTTGCGCCCTATGAGTGCCTCGGCCTTGGCGATCAATATGTCTGGATAGAGGGCGTCGGATTCGCCATAGGTCTTGATGAACTTCTTGACAGCCGCAAGCGCGTTTCGGAATTTGGCATCCTTGATCAACACCCGGATCGCGTGCAGGTCGCCCGCCGCCGTCCCGTATGGTGGCGGTGGGGTCTCGACCCAATCCTTCCGTTTGCCGTCGTAGATCAACGTCCGCGACCGCGGTTGCTCTCCATGTACCGGCTTAACGGCTGGTGCGAGGGCCAGGCCCAGCAGTAGACAGGTTGACAGACTACGACCGTGGCGAATCACCGCATATCACTCCCAGACCCTCGCCGAACAGGGGCAGTCTACCACACCGCACACCTGACCGACACGGTCGGCATTGTATCGTTGCAGACCGGAAACACGCAATCGACGGAATCATCAGCGCCAATCGCCCTCTACAGCACCGAGCCATCGCGGGTCGGTTTGCCAGAGACCTCGCCTCAGGCCACAGGCTCATGGGGTTTGTCGCGCTGGCGTCGCACCGTTAGAGTGGGTCTTCGTTGCGTTGCCCTGGCTACAGGCCTTTGGGTCGCGATTGAACCCGTGCCCTGATAAGTGCTTTGCAGGAGTCGCACCCCGTGAGAGCGGTTGTCTTCGATGGGGACTTGCGGTTTGAGCCCGGCTATCCCGATCCGGTTGCAGGGGATGGCGAATGCCTGATCCGCGTGGCCCTCGCGGGCATTTGCTCAACCGACCTGCGCATCACCCGTGGTTACATGAGTTTTACTGGTGTTTTGGGGCATGAGATGGTCGGGACCGTCGTCTCCGGTCCGCCCGAGTGGTCCGACAAGCGCGTCGTCTGCGAGATCAACTGCGTTTGTCGGCAATGCGACATGTGCCTTGCTGGCTTGTCGAATCATTGTCGGAAGCGGACGGTGCTGGGCATCGACGGCCGGGGCGGGTGCTTTGCCGATTTCGTAGCCGTGCCCGTGCGAAACCTGCACGCCATACCCGACGTGGTTTCGGACGAGGAGGCTGTCTTTGTCGAGCCGCTTGCTGCGGCTTATCAAGTGCTGGCGCAATGCCCCATCGATGAGCGAATGAACGTGAGCGTAGTCGGGCCCGGGCGACTGGGCTTGCTGGTTGCTCAGGTGCTGGCGACGACGGGCTGTAAGCTGACCGTAATAGGCCGCAACCGCAAAAAGCTATTATTCTGCGAAAAGAAGGGCGTTCAAGCGATCCACGTCGATGAGCTTGTCCCGCATCAGGATCGTCAGATCGTCGTCGAGTGTAGCGGTTCACCGGCCGGGCTCGATGTCGCCATGCAGCTCGTGCGACCGCGGGGTACGATCATATTGAAGAGCACCTATGCCGACACCAGGTCACTCAACCTCGCTCCGCTGGTCGTCAACGAAGTGACACTGCTTGGCAGCCGCTGCGGTCCCTTCCCCGAAGCCGTCAATGCCCTCGCCCGCCAGGCTGTCGACGTTCGCTCGATGATCTCCAAGACCTTTCCCATCGAACAAGCGCTCGAAGCCTTCACCGCGGCCCAAGACTCCGACAACGTCAAAGTGCTGCTCAAAATCAATCCACGATAGCGGACCGGTTTATCGAGCAGAATGCTCCGCAACGGAGCTGTTTCTCCCAAACTGCGGCGTTGACGTCGTCCGGATGGACCCAGTACCATTCGGCGTTCAGAGTCTTTGAGTGGCAAGGGTATAGCGTGCCCACGAAGCGCCCAACAAATCAACTGGCCCTTTTCGCCCCCGGTCGTGGGGACCGAGGTCGCGGCGTGCGCCGGCGATTTCTCCTCCTCCCGCGCTATCTGCGTGAAGCGGGCGAGGAGCTGAAGCGGCAACGACCCGACATTGACGCTGTGCACAGCGTCATCGTACGATGGGCTAACCTGGAGTCCGAGGGTCACCTCCAGAAGAAGGAGACCGCGATCGATGCGGATTTCCTGAACGAGGTGTTCGGGGAGGCGCTCGGATTCAAGACCCGCACGCAGTGTCCGGAGCATTACCACCTCGAGCGGAACTTCACTGTTCCTGGGGTCGGAGTGGCAGACGGGACCCTAGGGCACTTTGGCCCGGACAGGAG
>CAYOQG010000230.1:0-9701 GCA_964405925.1 uncultured Phycisphaeraceae bacterium
TTCAACCTTGTCTCACAACATCGCATCCCCCTTTCCCAAGCTTTTCTTGACGCAAACGAAACGAACCCAGTTTTCGGCCCTGGCGCTATCGAAAACGCGGGTTCGCCGTGAAAACGAAGCCAAACAAACCCATCCTTATTGCGGCAAACGCCCGGACCCGCACAATCCCGCCCCCCCGAGCCCGCATGGCACCCGCCGCCCGTGGGCGAGCTGGTTTTTGGAATGGACTTGGAATGGAACCTGAACTGGTCGATCAAGACGGCTTTATGGTCATGGGCACGGTGGATCGGGTCCCCTCGAGCCGGCCCTTACATTCCGCTCAGCGCGACCAGGTACAACGGACGGTGGTGTCCGGGAGAATATGCACGAGGGCGGCAAACTCCCGGCCAGCCACATGGACCTCGGTCTCCTCGGATCGCCGGCGTCGCCCTTTATGCTGCTGGATGAACTCGCCGTTTTCGTAGAGTTCGACCTTATAGCGCAGCGGTCCGAGCTCGACCCAGATCTCGGCGGCTTTGCCGGCGCGCGTCTTGCGAAACCGTTCTTGCATAAGGACGACATTCTATCGGCCGATCGGCGGACATCGAGCCGCCTGCAACGGGAGCACCATGCACCGGCCAAAAACGCCCCACGGCCCGGGTACGCAAAAGCCCACGGACAGCCGCCCGTGGGCTTCCACTGTGCAGGAGGCAGAGAATCCGTCAGACACGCGTCACCCAGTGGTCGTCTTGACTCGAATCCCACCGTTGTGCGTGTTGACGTGGAGCCGACCACCACCGGCTCCGATCGTGCCGATCAATCTGTGCCGTGTGAGTTCGATGTTGCTCAGCGGCGCATCGCACTTGATACGACCGTTGTGGGTCTCACAGCGCAGATCCGTGGACGTGGCGTCGCCGACGATGACCTCAATCCCGCCGTTGTGCGTCGTGATGTTGCCCTCCAACGCGGAACAGTTTTGCAGATCAGCCACCACCTCGCCGTTGTGGGTGACCAGAGTGACGTCATCCCCGGCATAGCCTACATGGATCCATCCGTTGTGCGTTTCAGCGTAAAGCCTTCCATCGGTCGAGTGGACATCGACGGGACCGTTGTGCGTGACCGCATGCACGTCGCCCGCCGCACCTTCGATCTCGACCTGGCCGTTATGCGTCGTCACCCGGATGCTGCCGGCGTTGCGGACGAGCACGGGACCGTTGTGGGTCTCGCCAACGACGCGGACGCCGCTTGGACCGGTGATATCGAATCCCACGTGGCCACTCCATCCAGGCCGTTTTATGCCGTTGCGCCACTTCCAGCCGATGCGAGCCGTTCCCGAGGCGGACTGCTTGACGTACACGTCGATGGCTTCCAGGGCGTCCTCGGCGTCGCCGGGCGTCCGCCCGCCGCCCTTCTTCGTAACCAGCACCCGTGCCTCTGTTGCGCCTTCCGTTTCACCCGTGAAACTGATCGCACCGTTGTGCGTTTGCGCATCGATGGCTTTGAGCCCGAGAGGGTCGAGGGGGAATTCCTCGGTGACTTCCTCCGTCCAATCGGTGGGCCAACCGCCCGACCAACCCCAGCCAGTACCGACAACAATGCATCCACTTACCGCGACGGCCAGGGCGCTGGCCGTCAGGCAGGTCAAGGTTCGACGTACCATCACTGTGCTCTCCTATGGATGTGAACGATCTTCACCACCGGCGGTCCACAAGACCGCACCCAGCACTACCGGTTCGACACGGATATTCGTGGAATGTGAGGGCTTATGCGAACAAAACCCGATGGTTTTCACATTTTCTTACGTGTCGGCGATACGAGTGGTGTATGACTGGGGGCCCTATCGCCGTCGCGTTCGCAGCAAAACCAGGAAGATCGGAACGCCGATGATCGCGGTCACCACGCCAATCGGGAGCGTCGCACTTCCGAGATGCCGATCGGTCGCCCAGCCGGCCAAACGCATCGTCACCTGCGACCCCCAGTTACAGATGATCAAAAACGACGCCCCAAGAACGGCTGACGTCGGAAGCAGCAGCCGACAGTCGGAGCCGAACAGCAACGCTACCATATGTGGCACAACCAGGCCCACAAACCCGATCGGCCCGCAACGAGAGACGACCGCTGCGGTCGCCAGCGTGCAAAGCAGCACGCAGATGCCCTGCAACCGGACGACGTTCACGCCACGAGCAGCCGCAAGTTCGTCACCAAGCCGGTATTGGTTTAGCGCCCGGGCGAGAAAAATCAACAGAATCCAGGCGGGAACCACGAACGGAAGAAGGGTCGCGGCCTGCCCGGTCGTGATCGGGTCGAGCGAGCCCATCATCCAACGGATCATGGTGAACGTTTCTCGCTCATTCGAGACCGCCGTTACCAGCATCATCATCGCCGAGCAAAAGAGCCCCATGGTGATGCCCGCCAGCAGAAGCTCGTTCGAGGTGAGTCGACGTGAACCTCGGGCCAAGATAAACACTGCCCCGACGACGACGATCCCTCCGACAAAGGCGGAGAGTGACAGGCTTGAGACACCAAGCAACGTAATGCACCAACCGAGACGGATCGCGATCAATGCCCCAAGCGAGCCGCCGCTGGCGATACCGAGCGTGTACGGGGTGGCCAACGGGTTCCTGAACAGCACCTGGAACGCGGCTCCACACAACGCAAGCGTGGCACCGACCTCCAGGGCGAGCAGCGTTCGCGAAAACCGCTGGTCAAAACCGATATGCCGGGCCAGCTCGACGAAGCCCGCCAGTTCGTCGTCCGAGACGCTGCCGTCGCCATCCGTGTCTACGAACGGCCTGCCTTGCAGCTCGTTGGCGGCAATCGTCAGGCCAAGCTGGGCACGCCAGGCGTCCCACCAGCCGATGGCGGCGGACTCTGTTCCGATTCCCGGGCTGATCAGCAGAAGGATAGCGAGGATGCCAAGCGATAGGACAAGTCGCAGGACGTATTGACGACGCGTCAGGTGGCTCATGAGTCCAGCTCACTCGACGAGGATATTGGAACAACCCAGCGTCGGCTGGGGTCTTGCGGGATGGCAAGTGTCGTCAGCTCAACGCCGTATACGGGTCCGAGGGCCTCTGGTGTCACAATCTCGGCAGGATCTCCTGAAGCCACGGCATGACCCTCATGCAACAGCAGGACGTGTGAGCAGAACGCTGCCGCCAGGTTGACATCGTGGGTCACCACGACGACAGCCAGCCCGTCCGAGATCACCCGGTCACGCAGAATGCGGAAGATGGCCTGTTCGTGTTGGATGTCCAGAGATGCCGTCGGCTCATCAAGAAGCAACACCTGGGGCTGCTGGGCGAGTCCCGCTGCGAGGTGGACACGCTGAGCCTCGCCACCGGATAGGTTCTTAATCGGCCGGTTGACAAACGCGTCGGTCTGCGTGATCTGAATAGCCCAGTCGGCGATCCGGTAATCCTCAACCGACTCGAACAACCCCAAGGATCGATGAGGAAACCGTCCCATCAACACGATCTCGCGAACCGACATATCCAAGTCCGTCGGCGGATGTTGCGGGACAAAGGCGATCCGCCGGGTCCGCTGCCGACCAGACATGGTGTCGAGGCTGACCCCGCCCAAAAGAACACGGCCCGCGTGAGGCCTGGCAAGCCCTGCCAGCAGGCGAAGCAGTGTGCTTTTCCCCGCCCCGTTGGGGCCAACGATCGCCCAGAACTCGCCCGGTGCGATAGACAGCGAGATGGGCCCGAGGAAGTCCGGTCGGGTCGCGTATCCGAAGCGGACATCATCGGCTTGCAATACGTGATCTTGCTCACCTGTCAACCTTAGGCTCCGGGTGCAGCATGCGCGACACTTTGTCAATGATCTCGGGGTACCGCAGCGAAGGGATCAAGCAATTGTCATCGTCGACGAAGTACACTCGATCATTCGCGACCGCCGGAATCATGCCAAGCTGATGCCACTGTTCCAGCATTTGTCCTCTCAGCGCGGGTGTCAGCTCGATCTCCGGCATCAGCTCGATGATGACATCTGGTCGACGGGTGACGATGGCCTCGATACTGACCTGCGGATAGGCCATGTCAAGGTCGCCGAACACGTTCTCACCACCTGCGATATCAAACATCTCGTCCAGAAAGCTCCCCTTCCCCGCGGTCAGCAGGTTGGCCAGCCGATCCGGTTGGCGAGAAATGGTCAGCAGGACACGTGGTCGCGCACGATTGGTGATGCGTTTCCTGATTGCTTCGATTCGAGCGCGAAACTGGCTGACAACCACTTCCGCTTCAGTTGACCTGTGCAGTTGCGCGCCAAGTTCCAGAACGCACGTCTCGATATCTGACAACTTTTCGGTCTTGTCCTTGTAGATCGCGATGCCACGGTTGCGACAGAGCTGCTCGACTGGTTCGTTTCGACCACGAAGGACAACAAGATCCGGCTGCAGGGCGACAATCTTCTCCAGATCGGGGTCGAACAGCCCACCGACCTGTGCGCGACCTTTCAATTCCGGCGGATACACGCAGAACTTGCTGACACCGACGATGGAATCGCAAGCCCCCAATGTGCATATAATCTCCGCCGAGTTGGGCGCTATGGTAAGGATACGCTTGGGCGCGTCTTCCGAGCCGGTACCTGCGTACGCATCGCCTCTACGTAGCGACGGGAGTACGAACGAGAGTATGAGGCCCAGCGCGATCGGCGCGAGTATGACCGCCAGATTCCTTCCGCCGGATGGCAAGCGGGCAACGGATGAGAAGGCCTTCAATCTCATGCCGGGAATCGTACGGGAGTGGTCGGAGGGTGCAAACTGTTACCCGGTGGCGAATCAAGCCCCCAGGTTCGAGTACATGTTTGGCGTGTCCGGAGGCCGGCAGGCAGTTCCTCTCCTTACCAAGGAGGGGTCGGGGAAGGTTCCTGGCTGGCCGAACACCCCTTCGATCCCCCCTTAGTTTATTTGTCCAGCGTGTCGAGAACGTCTAGGGCGAAGAGTATCTCCGTATTGGGGTCAAACGCATGCTCGGCGAGTTTCTCGTAGCTCAGCGTGTGGTCCGGCTTCAGCAAGCTCGCCTGGGGATCATCGGGGAAATACTCGAATCGCTTCTGCGAGACGATCCCGGTCACCCCCGAATGTTCCAGCGTAAATGACAGGACATCGCCGTAGCAGTTGGGTCCCTGGCTCGAAGGCGTGCCCACAATGAGTGCCCCGGCTCGTTTCAAGTAATACATGAGCGTCCAACCCGAACTGAAAGTGTCGGCCGAGCACAGGACCACAACATGTCGCGGGCAATAATGGCCGGAATAGGCATCATCTTGGTAGAGTGAGGCAAAAGTGGGCAGCTTGGCATAGAGCGACTCGATCTCGTGCCTGACGAGCTCGCGATGGTCCCGCGCACCACCGAGGCGTGCGTAGAAGGCCGGACCGAGATCGTAATCGTTCTCGCGCAGCTTGACAGGCCTCTCCCGATTGATGTCCTCGAGGGTCGTTTGTGCATTCCCTGCGAAGTACCGCGGCGAGAGCCTGCGGATCTCCCGCTTGCCCGCCTTGATGCCGATGAGCTTCTCCCTGCCATAGAGGAGATAGACCAGGAAATCCGCCATCAGGGATGCCCCGCCGTCGTTCCGCCGCAGGTCGACCAGCAGTCTTTCCGTGCCTGCCGCCTTCATCTCCCCGACGAGCGTGCGGAACGTGTCCGTGGCAGACGGAAGGCCGCCGATAAGCTGGTCCGCATCTCCGGGAGCGAACCAGGTTCCATGGTAGCGCTTGTAGATCTCCTGCGCCCGGTCAATGTCCATGGATGAGCCCACCGCCCGTTCGTATTCGAAGACCTCCCGGTAGCTCGACATACCGTCGATGACGAGCAGTGCTGTGCGTCGCCCTTCGTCGATGAAGGCGTACGCGAAATCACACTTGTCCCGTGGCGGCAGCGTGATCTTCGTCGAAGGCGAGGTGAGTGGGTACTTCATTTTCTTCTGCACATCAAGGGAGTGCTCCCGGATTTCGCCATCGTCATGCCGCAATTCAAGCCGCACGCGGCTCTTGTCCTTCCATTCGGGGAGAAGGTGCTCCATGAAACAACGATTCCACAGGACCCCGGTACCCGCGAGATTTCGCAATATCAGATACTGGTTTTCGGCGCCCATAAGGCGCGATTGCCGGCTGACAACGTGCTCAAGGGCCACACCTTCCACGGAGACCAACCGTGTGCCGATGAGGTTGGCGTACCGCTCGGGCGCGGCGGCAACGTACACTCCTTCCTCGATGACCCGGAAGTACAGGGGAACGCCGCCCGGCGCCCGGTAATCCGTTTGGTATGGATCGCGAAGCCAGGTATGGGCGTCGCCCACGGCGGCGACGAACGGCCGCAGATGGCGATAGAACTCCTCCTGCGTCATCCCTGGCTCGGGAATCTGCGCGATGGTCTCCTGGAGCCGCCGATGGAACGCGATCTTGCCGCCGCCTTTGACGTACGGATCCGGGTGCGTTTCCTCTATCAAGTCACCGAGCTCTCGGACGTCCGCGATGAGCTTCGGTCGCTTGATCCGATCGTCACCGTTCGCCGTCGAGGAGCCGTCGAGCGGCAGCGAGGACAGAATCGCCGCTGCCACCGCGAGGATACGAGCATTCATCAGATGCGTGCCTCCTTTGGCCAGTGCGGGCCTGTTGGCCGTTGCCAGCGTGCCTGCAATCGTCACTCGTGGGCCGACGTCGTGTTCAAACCGTGTTGCCGGCTTGTCCAATCCGACATTTCCCAATTGACTCGCCCCTGCGAGATGGTCGCAGGCGGACCGAACACTCTGCGCGGGCCGACCCCGAGTTCAAAGACGGTCAAGTCATCATTACTCCCGTCAAAATGGTCCGAGACCCTTGAATTACAGGGCGAAACTGCACGAATGATGCCATCACGAACACTTCACCTGGGAAATCCGGGCTTAGCAAGGGGGGGAAGCCGCCAATCGGGTCTGATGACCCGACCTACCGGGTGCCGTGGCGGGCCGTCACGCCTTGGGGACCAGAGCACGCTTGCGTTAGCCATTGGTGAAGGGCTAGTCGTCCGCAGCCCCGCGTGCGCGAGAAGCTGCAGCATAACGTGTACCGAGGGAAATGCCACCTGCTGCGACTGCGGGGTCATCCAGTGCCGTGCGTGTTGCAAATGCACGGGTGAAGTGACGGGCGCCACTAGCTGCACGGCCAGTTGTGCCGACTCCAATTAATCTGGGCGGAAAAGCTGGGTTGCGCAGAAGTACCCACACCTAGAACTTCCCGCGCTAGGTATCGGCGCGGCTTGCCGCCGTGCCGAAGGCTTCAGATCACATTCCACCGGCCTAGCGCGAGTTTTCGACGACGACTTGGAGCATGTGATCCGCAGCTCGCTGAGGTTCTCCCTTCTCCATGTAAAGGTCCTTCAGGGCAAAACGGATCGCCGTCCGGCTCCCGCATTTTTCGATGCGCGGAAGCAAACCTTCGAGCTGCTCGATCGCCCCACCGGGGTCATCCTGGGCGAGATGAATCTCGACGATAGCCTGTGTGGCCATCACCACCGCCTGCATCGAGTCAAACGCGACTTCCCCCCAGCTTGCCACGTACTCGAGCCGATCTGCCATCCTGCGAAGGTCACGCTCCTCACCCGCCCGATCCCGCTCCATCGTGAGGCGTTCAAGCTCGATCTCGCCTCTTCGCAGCTCATGCTGGACCTCGACGAGATTTCTCTGGAGGTCCCGCACTCGCAGCTCCTGGTTGTCAATCCCGGCCCGCTCCATGGCAGCCTGCAAGTCCACCTCTTGGAGACGCAACTCTCGCAGGTGTTCCATCGCCTCCTGGATGGCAAATTCATAATGCTCTTCTGGTCGCGCGGCCTGCTCCAGTGCCGGTCTTACTGCTTCCAGGACGGCTGTCAGGTTGCGCAACACCTCATCGAGCGTTTCAATTTCCGGCTTACGGTGTTCGCGAATCGCGCCTCCAGTGACTCGCTTCCCCTCCTCGCGTTGCGGTATCACGTCGGGTTGTTTACCCGACGCGGGCCAAGCGAACAGGAAAAGCAGAGCCGTGGCTGCGATCACTTTGCGGTTCCATCGTTTTGTCAACATGGGTTGATCTCCTCTTTCGAATGATAAAGCTAGGCGTCTTGATTCGGCTTACCGTTGACGACTTCGGAGTCCCCTCTCTGCGCGGCGTAAACGTCAAAGCGTGACCATAGTGCTCTCCGAATGTCATGTCATGACCGTCCAATGGCACGACAAGCCGCGCAGTTCGGTAAGTACGTGCCAGGGAGCTTTTGGAGACGGTAGATATGCTCGTCCGCTCAGCGCCGGTCCTGTTCCTCTGAGTCTCGAGATTCTGATGAATCACAGAAGCAAAGGCTAACACCGCCGCAGCCGCCAGCGACATGCGCGTGGCTGCCATCAGTCGTGAGTACCTTACACGCGTCTTCACACGAGCCGGCATGGACGCACAGAACACAGGTGACCCAACGTCAGCGTAAGCCTGGCGCAGTGTGGAAAGATCGCAAGCGAGGGTCTGGTACTCGACCGCCCGCTGTGAGCAACGGCCACACGCTCGCAGGTGGGCATCAAGACGGTCGGCATCGAGGCTGTCGAGGTCGCCCACCATTTGCTGAGCCACCAGAATGTCACATTCGTCGCAGGTCACTTGTGTCTTCCATCCCGAATACGCTGACCCGAAGGTTGCGCACGGCGTTGTAGAGGTTGCTCTTGACGGTCCCCATCGGGCAGTCGAGCATCTGGGCACATTCTTCCGTCGACTGCCCCAACAGGAACCGAAGCACGACCACCTCCCGCTGCCGATCAGGCAACCCCACGATCGCCTCGTGAACGGCCTGTAGCCGATCGCGTTCCGCCTCCTCCACCTCATTGGCGACGAGCACGGCTGTCGAATGCTGCCAAAGACACGGCCGCCGGCTCCGACGGCGGTGCGTTTCACGACAGACGCGAAGGGCAAACCCCGCCGTCCATGTCCACCACGATACGTCAGCACGCCGGCGCCGCCGATCTCGCCATGCGCGCATCAGCGACTCTTGCGTGGCGTCACGGGCGTTGGGCTCATCCCTGAGCAGGGCCAGGCAAAGCCGATACGTACGCGCCGCCAACTCCGCGAAGTCGGGTTGGTCAATGCAGTCTTGGGTGCTCACGGTCTCGCTTCGCGTCCGAAGGTTAATGCCTCGACGGTGCAAACGGTTCGGTCTTCCGCGAAAAGAAGAGCCGGGCCAACGAGCGATAAATGCTATCTTGGGCCACAACCAAGAGCCACAACCCGGGAAATTCGCCCGTCTTGGCTCAGCCGTCACCTGCGATGAGGAATCGCACAGGGCCCCGGCCAGAACACTTGCGGAAATCGGGTAGTGGCGACCCCCTTTTCATCTTTGCCGCCAGAGGCTAGAAATTCGCAACTAACAGGGGTGGCGCGGGCTTACGCGAGAGGAGTTGGACCACTGTTCACCCCTAGCCTACTTGCATCGAGTCTGTGGGCTCAGGGAAAGAGGAAATAGACCGATCGACAGGAACCGAACACGCTCCAAGGAGACGAAACCCATGCGACACAATGACCACAGAACGAGGTTTCTCGCTGTCAGTGCAGCCGTGGTCTGTACCTTAGCTTCGTACCACAACGTGCACGCTAGCGGCGATCGACGCACGGTCCGAGCGACGGGAATGGCCCTCGGAGAGGACACTTCAGCCCAGGAGCAAGCACTCCTGGATGCCCAACGCAAAGCCGTTGTGGAAGCGGCCGGGGTGTTCATCGACGCTCAGAC
>CAYOQG010000231.1:0-9689 GCA_964405925.1 uncultured Phycisphaeraceae bacterium
CCAATTGAGCATTTGCCACGCGGTCGCGCTTCTTAACGCGCCTGGTTTATCTGGGCAAGCTTCGGGGCGTGTGCGGAGCAGGGCGCGCCCACACGGAACCAAGCCGCAGCCGCCTGGCCGCTGAGGCACTGGGTTGGTACCTGACCTGACGCGAGAACCTCCCAACGAGCTCAGCCCGCTCAGTTTACAACCCAACGTCCCATAACCGGGCAAGACGTCAATGTATCGTTCATTAGCCCACCGGGTCCATGCCGTGGCGTAAGGTGAGTGTGTCTCTGTCGCCCAGACGCCGATAGTAGACATTGGTGTGAGGTTCTGGAGCGCTGATCGCCCGGGCGGCGAGGCGCTAGCGCCGCTTTCCGTCGATGCGTTTTTTTTTCCCCTTCGGCTGTGAAAAGGGTATAATCCCCCAATGTCGAATTTGTGGCAAATTGCCCTCGGCATTTGATGTCGCATCAAGAAGGGAGGTCAAGACCATGATCCGAATGGCGAGTGGTCCGGTGTTGCGCCGGGTCGTAGAACATCACAGGGCGTTTGCGATCCACTGCACGCCGTGGCTGACTTGCGCCGTTGCTGTCATGTTTGCGTTGGCTACCAGGCCCACGGCGGCCCAGAAGGCGGGATCTTGCGGGAAGAAGAAGGAGAGGGCGAACATAACGACTGTCTCCGCCAAGCCACCCCCAAGCGTTAAGAAGGCAAGCCCGCCAAAGCGAGCAGCGTTGGCGCCGAGACGAGCGCGGCCGAGCAAGAGGACGAGCGTCACACCCATGCCCATGGCAAACCCAGATGGCCCGCAGCCCAAGTGGGCTTGTGAAGAGACCGAAGTTGTCATGGAGCCAATGTGGCAAGGTGGATCGATCCAGTGCATATTCAAGATCCGCAACGAAGGGAAATCGGACTTGACCATTCGAGCGAAGGGCGGGTGAGGCACCCGGCTAAACGGCCCGGCGGGCCGTACAATCAAGCCGGGACAGACCGAGAACCTCGGCCTCTACGTAAACACCGCTCGGTACAGGCAAGGTCGATTCACGCAGCGACTCCGCGTAGAAACCAACGATCCTGAGCATCCGAAGCAGACGCTCACTTGCCGGGGCGAATTCCTCGAAGCCTTGCACGTCGACCCTATGGAGGCGAGCTTCGGTCGGATAAAGGAATCGGACGCGACGCTCAACAAGGCCTTGACGATCACCCCGGGCGACGCGGGCCCGATCGAGCCCAAACTACTGCCGTTTGATGCTCCAGGAGTCTATGCCCAGCTTTGCGAAATCGAACCTGGCGAGCGCTATGAGCTCGAAGTCAGCGTCAGCCCACCATGGAAACTAGGGCAGCTCCGTCACCCGCTGCGCCTCGAGACAGGCGTTGAGGAAATGCCCGTCATGGACATCTGGGTGAAGGGGCATGTGACGCCGGACTAGACCGTTTCGGTTTTTCTTGATCGTTTCATCCCCTTCTTTCCCCTCCTGTCAGGGGAAAGAGGGGGTACTTCTTGTCCAGGGGAACGCGAAGGACTGGAACTGCGCGATCTTTGAGGATCCGAGGGGTGCTAAAGCGGTTTCGCCATCTGAACGCCGACCGTTTGTACGGCTCCCGCAGTGCGGAAAAGACGGCGAGCTGATGACATATCTTTGGCATGGCGGGAAGCGTGTCTGGCGCGGCTAGCCCGGTCGGACGAGGAGTTGAGGTAGTGACCTGTCAGGCCCCGACGGTTCCTCTATCGGGCTCGTCCGATCCGGGTCGAACGTTCTTGCTGAGCCCTTGCACTGCTGTCCGCTCCTGTCGTACATTTTCATGGTCTGATCAGGCACGGGGTGAAGAGCTGAGTTGTGACGGCTCGCCTTTGCCCGACTGCGGTACGGGCGAAATGGGTGGCAAAGCCAGGAGGCGCGATGGCCGAACTCGGTGCAACCGAGCGTCGATCTCTTCGGTTCGACGATGTTTCGCAGATCATGCCTGAGGTCGAGCGTGTGGCGACGTCGCATCGAACACTGGTGAACTGGTCGCTGGCACAGATCTGTAAGCATTTGGCTGATAGTGTGAACGGCTCGATCGATGGGTTTGATTTGCGTCGCCATCGAATCAAGCGATTCTTCTTTCGCAAGCTGCTTCTCCTGTACACACTGCGATACGGCATTCCGAGAAACTACCTCGTCGACCCCGGAATAGAGCCTGTCAAGGACTTGACGCTTGACGAGGGTGTTCGCCAGCTCGGTCAAGCCATCGAGCGGTATCAATTGCACACCGGGCCCCTACAAGCTCACCCCCTGTTCGGTAAAATGCCCCGCGACGTCTGGGATCGTATCCAGTGCATCCACTGTGCACACCACTTGAGCTTCGTCGTGCCGAGGTACCCTTCCCCCCTTGCCAACTCAGACTGACCGATGCGAGGCCGTTAGGAGGCGTTCCAGTCGTCGGAGCACGTTACACGCATGACTCGTTAGTGTCAGTCTCAGCGAGAGACGACGAACCGTCCGCGGGCCTTGCCCTTGGCCGAACGGGAAGCACACGGTGCCAGAGGGTGACAACGCGGAATCAACCGTCACGGCTGCGTCATGTCGATGACGTTCGTGCCAGGCTCGGGTTTGAACTCGAAGCGCTTCGGATCCAGCTTGGGATTGATTTTGATGTTGCTTAGGGTCATGGACATGACCGTGTCACCACCGGCATTCAATCCGACCATCTTTATTATCAAGCCTCTCGTCTTGTCGAAATAGTAGTTCATTCGGCCGGGGTCCTGCGGGTGGGGCTGCTTGGGCGTCGCCTCGATGACGTACGTCGTTACGCCATCTACGTCCGCGTCAGGCAGGAGCTTGAGCACATTGTCGCGTTTGAGGTCCTCAAAGAAGGCCTTACCACCGGCACGGCCGGTCATTCGGCTGGGCTTGGTACGCATCACACGTTTCTGCCCCATCACCTCAGAGATCGTGTAAGCGTTGGTGCCGTCGTAGATGTGCACCATTCGCGTCTCGATGGACTGGGTCCCGTGTCCCATCTTCACCTCGAGTTCGTTGCGGAACTTCTCCTTGCCGTCGTGAAGCATGAACTCCATCGTCCCGGTACTGTCCATGCTCATGCCCGGGGCGATTTGCATGGTCATTTTCATGTCGGCGGATAGCGAGGTGTATTCCTGGAACTTCTCTGTGAGCGCTTTCTCGACGGTTTCGAGCGTTTCGGCTGACGCCGTGGCAACGACGGCGAGTATCACGAAGGAGGCAAAACGGGTCATCGATAATCCCTTCAACGGCGTGTTGTAGCGGGGATCGGCCGTGCACACGCTTGTAACTCGACCCCGCGTCCCTTCTTTTCTACATGAGAGTAGCCTTTCAGGCAACACATGCAGATGATCTGTTTCGATCAAGGTGAGACAACTGCCGCTTCCGGAGGTCCGACAGGCCAGGACTCGCTCCCGAGACAACGATCATTGTGACATTGCCAGCTTGGGCTACCACGTCCACGAGAACGCTGGTGGACAGCAGTCAGAAGGGACGCTGGCTCTCCCGTCACCTCGATCTCCCTTCGCCTAAGCACCGCAGTCCTGCAACGCGCCGAGGCCGCCAAACCGTAGTCCCTTCGGACTCGTCCGGCTCCGCCAAGTTGATAAGGCGAATCCGGCGAGGTTCCGCGCGGCTAATGAGAAACGGTGGCCGCCGCTTCGTGACGTTCACGATACATCGGACAGCACCACCTGACTCGAAGACTCCCGACACGTCCACCGGCTGGACCTCAAAACCGAGCCCCGAATAGACCGCCGCAGCCACGTCATCAAGGACGGAAAGCCCGTAGAATGGGAGGTAGACAGTACGATGCCCGGCCCGATGGTCGATCAGCACGTTGTTATACGTCACCATCCACTCGTCGGGGACGTTGACTAATGCAGGGATACGCCGGACCCGGTAGCCGTACTCACCGAGCAGCGTTGCCACCGCATCAAACCGCTCCTGCAGCAGATCACTTGGGCATGCGGCACCGAGAGACAGATTCTTCGACGGGTCCTCGCCCTCATCACAATGTTGGCCAATCAGCTCAAGGCCAAAACGGGGACTGGCGACGAGCACGGTATCGTCGTCAATCGGCGTCAAATACATGTCGACGTGGCACCACGGCACCTCCCCGTGCTCATCTCCGACGAGCACATACTTCCTTCCGGAAAGAAGCTCCAGCGCTTCTGCAAGCGCCTGCTTGTCCATCCGATCGTTCTCGGACAGCACGTTGGCGCCGATGAACACGTGACGCCGGTTTGACACGAGATTACCACCGTCGATACGCAGGGTAACGACGGGACGCGTGGGTGCTTTCAGCACTTCACCGAGCCACTCGCATACGATGAGGTCGTTTTCTCGCTCTTCAAGATACGTCGCTTCGGGCAACGGGGCGAATAGACTGACTGGGCCCGTGAGGTCGCCCGACTGTGTGGGGATGCACCGGTCACGCGCCCAGACGGACATCGGCAACCCCGCGTTCACCACATCCACCGCGCGCCCACCCAAGTACATCTTCCAGGTCGCGATGAACTGTTGTGCGTCAACGACGGACGGACACAAGACTCGGAACCGCACGTCAATGGGGAGAGCCCCGAACAAATCTCGATACATGGGTTCGAGTGCATCCGATAGTTGCGAGTCGTACTGGAGGGTGATCTCTGCGATCGCACCCCACGAGTCAGGTAATACGCCGGTTCCCCCCTGCGGCCTGGGCGCCGGGCCCATACCAGAGACGCTGCAAATCGGCAGCAGCAGCGAAGCAAGGCATAGAACCAGAGCCCGTGTGCACAAAAGACCATTCGCCACGGCGTTCTTCATCCCCCTCCGTCTCGCTCCCCGTTGGCACTCCGGCCAGCCTGGGTAATCAACAAGAGGGAGCCGCATTTGGCGGCTCCCGTAAAGCCAAGCCTGGCAAGGGCATAAACGCGGATCATCGAGAAACCTCTTACCGCTGCCCTCCTTGCCAGGTCCCCGCTCATCTCGAAAGTGTGTCCTTTGGAGATGAGCATGCCGTGAAATGGACATTAAAATTCTTTAATGCCTTAGTGGGTGGAGTCAGACCCATGCCGTTAGGCCTGGGTTGACACTTTAGTTGTATCTCTGAGTGCCGTCGATGCACTAGAGGGGAAGTGACTCCCGGCTGCCCCCGACTGTCTGTCAAGGCCGAGCTGCGCAGTTGCCGCTGCTCCCGACCAGGCCTGATAAGGCGGATCCTCGCCCGGAACGAGATCAGGTACGCCTGCGACTGCGGACCACGTGAGCAACGCGCACACGCACTCGATCAGCCGGTACGTTCTGGTCGGCGTTCAGGCTCCTCCGGGTACTTTGGATCTAAGGACTCCTCTGGCGTCTATGCGGCGGGGCGGTGCCTGCTCTTTCGGGCGTCACGCCGTCTTGAATCCCTCTTGGACTCAATCACGTATCGCAACTTGCGGCACACCCTCTCTGCCGCCCGGCCGAGACCGAGCCGGGCGGTTACCCCTCGTCCCTCGGCGCGTATCTCCCCTCCCGCCGTTAGGCTGAGCGTGATGCTACAGTGCTGATCCACCCTACCACGGGAGCCATTCAAGTCCGAGAACAAAACGGTCGCCTTGGCAATCCGGTGCTCGCACGGTAGAAGCCCAAAGTGGAGTCGTTGCTCAACGTACTCGCGGAAGCCATCGTCAAGTTCCGTACGAAGCGCAATGATCTGGAGATTCATCGCTCGCTGCCGTCGGCCTGTCTTTGCCCTGGTAATCCAGCGCAGCAGTACGCCTCTCCGCTTGGCGCTCTGGGTGCTGGCGGTCCATCTCTGCCATCTGAATTCTTCCCCAGAGCTGTGAATCCGCTGTGAAAACGGGATTAATCTTCTTTCACGGACCTCGTTCGGATCGCGGTTGGCTGTCGTCGTAACGGCCGCTGGCTTCGCTGGACGGCCCACCCGGCCGAAGCCTGAGGACGCAGGTGCCCTCTTGGTTAGCCAAGAGCTTGGATCGCGTAATTCTGATTGGGCAGCAAGTGCTCGCAAGGGATCGGCTCGCCTGCGGATAGTCTCTCTTGCTCGAACAGGACGAAACGCGATAATGGCCCGCCGCAGATTTCAATGCCGACCCTTTGGGACACGCGCGATGGCGGGTGCCGGCAGCGTGTGGCCGACGGGTCTCGCGCATTCGGTGAGACCAGATGCGAATCCTCGTCGTTGAAGACAATCCGAGAATGGCTGGCGTGATTCGCCAGGGGTTGGTGGAGAACGGCTACGCTGTCGACATTGCGAACACGGGGGAGGACGGTGAGCACATGGCCGCCGCCGAGCCGTACGACGTAGTGATCTTGGACATCATGTTACCCGATCGGGATGGTATTCAGGTTTGCAGGAATCTTCGGCGACGGAAGATTACAACGCCGGTGCTGGTACTGACTGCGCTCTCGACAACGGGCGACAAGGTCAAAGGTCTCGACGCCGGGGCCGATGACTACCTGACCAAGCCATTTGAGTTTGATGAGCTTCTCGCTCGGGTCAGGGCTTTGTTGCGGCGGGGGGAGGCTCAGGAAGCCTCTCGGCTCACGTTCGCCGACCTGGAGTTGGACCTGCTCACGCGGACCGTCACCCGGGGAGGCAAGAGCATCAAGCTGACCACGAAGGAATTCGCTCTCCTCGAGTACTTCATGCGGAACCCCAATCGCGTGCTAACGCGGACCTCGATTGGCGAGCACGTATGGGATATGAACTTCGACAGCGACAGTAACGTCATCGATGTCTACGTGAGCATGCTCCGACGCAAGGTCGACAAGGGATTCGACGGGCGCCTGATACATACGGTCATCGGCACCGGCTATTGCCTCAAGGAGGACAGCCCGAGCAGCTAGCGCGTATGCCCGTCAGGAGATGGTTGTGTGGCATCATATTGGCACCCTTCGGTTCAAACTTACAGTCCTGAACCTCGCCGTCTTCGGTCTGTTACTCGTCTTGCTGAACGCGACGATTCTCATTGTCCGGGAGCGGGACCTGCGGGAGCAATTCGACACCCGGCTTCGGGATCGCGCCGAAGTAATCGTTGACGAGATCACGCTTCCAATCATGGAGCGATCCAATCCGGCTGAAGTGCCGACGTTCCCCCGACGATTCAATCCGTTTCGTTTTCCCGGTTACTTCTTCCAACTCCGCTCCGCCGGAGGAGATGTGCTGGAGCGATCGAGAAGTCTTGCCGAGCAGACGTTACCTCTGGAGGGCGCCGCAACGGCCGCGAGGGATTCAGACGCCCCCATCGTCGAGACGATCCAAGACGGCGTGGCCCGAACGCTACTTGAGGGGCAAGAAGAACTTCGGCTGCTGACGCTTTACCGCAATGAGGTTGATTCGCCCCCGTTCTACCTTCAGATGGCCGTCAGCACGAAACCACTGGAGAGGTCGATCGTTCGGTTACGCCGAATTGTATGGGTCGTCGGTCCGGTTGCCCTTGTGATCGCGGCCGTTGCGTCATGGTTCCTTGCGGGGCGATCGCTGGCCCCCCTCGTACGAGTGGCAGACGTCGCTGACCAGCTGCAGGCGGACCAGTTCGCCTTGCGGTTTCAGACACCGCCCGGGCGGGATGAGGTGGCCAATATGGTGCTGAAGATCAATGCTATGCTGGATCGCCTCTCCGACAGCTTCCTCTCACAGGAGCGTTTCATCACGGATGCCGCTCACGAGTTGAAAACACCGCTTGCGGTATTGCTGGGAGAGGCACAGGTCCTCATGCAGCAGGAGCGGTCGCCCGAGGAGTACACACGCTTTGTCACCGATGTCGAGGACGGCGCCCGTTCGCTTGCACAGACGGTTGACAGCCTTCTGACACTCGCACGGGCCGAGGCAGGCATACCCGCGGCGAATGTGTCTGCCGTACCGCTTAACGAGATGGTCGTGGACGCTGTTGAACAGTGCAACACCGCTGCGGCCCAGCGGGAGGTCCGGCTTGTACCGGAACTCGTGCTGGCCGAGGGTGACGAAGCTGACCCTGCCATTCTGGGAGACGGCGCCTTGCTGCGCCTTATGGTCGGCAACTTGATCCGGAATGCAGTTCGTTATTCTCCGCCCGAAGAGGCCGTGGATATCGCAGTCGCGCTCGAGGGCACTGACGCCGTCATCAGCGTCCGTGACCGTGGCCCCGGCATTCCGCCTGAATTCATTGACAAGGTCTTTGATCGTTTCTTTCGGGTTGCCGATCCAAAGTCGTCATTCAAGGGCGCGGGCCTGGGGCTGACGATCGTACGGGGAGTCGCACGCCTGCACGGCGGGAGCGTACAGGTGCGAAATCACCCAGAGGGAGGGTGTGAGTTTACCGTGCGACTTCCATGCGCTGACCGCGCCGAGCTCACCGGCGCACTGCCGACCGACCACGCCAAATAGCTCTACGTCACGTTGGCACCCCGTCGTGGTGGGCAACAACCGCAGAAGATGAAAGAGAATTAATCTGCATTTCAGGCCGGTTTCACGCCTGTGCCACATACTTTGGGCAACTGCAAACAGGACCAAGAAACGATGTCAAGCATACAGGAGACGAGGTTGCAGCGAATCGGACACGTCGAGCTTCGTGTGCGCAGCCTGGATGAAAGTGCGAGGTTCTACTGTGACGTGTTCGGCTTGACTCGCCGAGCGGCAACGCCGCCGAGCGGGAAGATGTGTGTTTGCGTAGGTGCCCCGGCCTCCGGTTGCGAGGGCTTCAGTGTCGTACTGACGGAAGGGCTTCCGCTTGGCACCGACCTCGCCGGGCTCGATCATGTGGGCTTCAGTGTACCCACTGAGCAGGACGTTCGGGACACCTACGCAAAGGCATGCCGGCTTGGTCTCCGGTGCACGACGCCGCGCGCGTTCGACGGGGCGTTTCAAACGTTCGTCTTCGATCCGAACGGTTACAAACTGGAGATTTCCGCGAGCGGTGCGGCGCATTGCTGATCGGAGTCTCGCGCATGATCGCGCCAAGAATGTACGGCTATCTAAATGCACACCCTAGCGACTGCCTCCCTGGGTACGAATCGTGGTCGTGGTGACCACGTTTGGGTGGACGCTTTGCTGAATATGACGGGAGGCTGGATGCCTCTCACACAGGAGAACCAAATCATGGCACGTCGGAGAATTCTCATGAGGTTGGCCATTGGACTTGTCGCCATCATGACACTTGCTGCAATCTTGTCCGCCGGCCCTGGGCATAGGCGAAACGCGAAGCCGCGCGACGTCACTCTGACCGGAAAGATCGTTGATCTACACGGCTTCATGACTGGTAAGTGCGACTTGAGCGATCACGCCCGATGTACACTCGAGTGCATTAAGGCTGGCATTCCCGCCGCCATCGAGACGGAAGACGGCCTAGTCGTCATCGGCCAGGGATCGAAGGGGCCGCGGAAAACGCTGATCCCACTGGCGTTCAAGCTCGTTGAACTAAAGGGCAAGCTCTACGAGCGCGCCGGCGTCCGTTACATCGACGTTACGGTGGCAAAGGCCATCGAAGTGCGAAGCGAGTCGACTGACGAAGAGGCAGAGGAGTCGTTCCGTTCTGAGCCATTCGACGAGAAGTCCGAGGCCCCTGAACCCGACGCGGGTGCCAATGGTGCCTGCTGCTTGCCCAACGGCGACTGCCTCGACACGTCGTTGGAGGGATGCGAGGACGAGAATGGCCAGTTCTACGAGGGAATCAGCTGCGACAACATCGAGTGTGGACCGGAGGAACGATAGACGGCTTGGCCGGAGCCTTCTGG
>CAYOQG010000232.1:0-9651 GCA_964405925.1 uncultured Phycisphaeraceae bacterium
GTGTCACCGTGGCCGAGATCGTCAAGACACTCCAAATCTGCCTGGACGGCGTGTCTGCCGGCACCGTCCACGTGCGGTCCGAGCGTAATCCTCTACTCATCGAGTTGCGGTTGCCGAGAGCAATCCGTTCCAGTGTCGCGGATCTTGCCCTGGTGCGCGTAAAGGGACGCGGAGGAGATCTTGTTCCGCTGGCAGAACTCGGACAATGGGAAGACTCGCGCCTAGACAAGACCATCTACCACAAGAACCTTCGCCGGGTGGCGTATGTGTTTGCGGAGACGGCGGGTCGTCCGCCTGCTGATGCCGTGGTCGACATTCAAGCCGACCGCGTGGTCGACGCATCCAGCATGCCAATTGGAGCATCAGTCTTGGGCAATGGATGGGTCAGCACGGCAAGCCCGAGGCCAATGGCTGGCCGCACCTTCTTCAACAACGGCAGCGGCGTCCCCTGGCGCGTTCCGGACGGGATCGAAGTCGGCTTTGCCGGTGAGGGTGAGTGGAAAATCACCCTGGACGTTTTTCGCGATCTGGGTCTGGCGTTTGCGGCGGCCCTGGTGGGCATCTACATCCTTCTCGTCGGACAGACCCGTTCATTCGTGATCCCGGTCGTGGTCATGCTGGCCATTCCGCTCAACATTCTGGGCATCATGCCGGGCTTCTGGCTGCTCAACGTTCTGGCCGGCGGCACAGTCGGCTCCTACGCTGATCCGATCTTCTTCACCGCTACCGGCATGATCGGAATGATTGCGTTGGCTGGGATTGTGACCCGAAACTCGATCATCCTGCTGGATTTCGTTCATCTCTCTCTTAGACGAGGAAGATCGCTTTTTGACGCTATCATGGAGAGTTGCGTCGTGCGACTCCGCCCCATCCTGTTGACCGCGGCGACGGCCATGCTGTCCGCGGCCCCGATCACGATCGATCCGATCTTCTCGGGGCTGGCATGGTCGCTGATCTTCGGCCTGTTCGCCTCGACGGCGTTTACGCTTTTCGTCATCCCGATCACCTACTGGCTGATCTATGCTAATCGCCCGGGGCACGGACTGGGCGCAGGGCAGGCATGACCGCAACGTGAGACGATTCTTGCACGGACAAGAGCCATCTTGAACAACGGGACGGGGTCGCGTGTTCGGTGTGGGTAATGAGTGTCAGCGCGGACGGTCGGATGCCGACCGGACCTGGTGCTCGTCAGGCGCGTACGTGGAGCGGATTGTCGGGCCCGTAAGACGTGGGTCGCGACACCACGCCCGGCGGTCTTCACGCATCGCTGGTGCGCGCGTATCATTCACTCCAGCAAGGATTAGAGGAGTCATGAGATGAGGAGTTGGACCGCAACCGAGGGGTCACCGTCGCCGCTGGGGGTCACCTGGCTCGCGGACGTTGACGCGTTTAACTTCGCCTTGTACTCGAAGCACGCAACCGGGGTCACGCTGCTTCTGTATCGCGAGGACGACCTGATCGACCCTGTATCACGTATCGAACTTTCGCACCTGAAGAACAAGAGCGGACGGATATGGCACTGTCGGCTCTACGCCGACGCCGTCAGGGGTGCAAAGTACTATGCGTACTCGATCACCGGACCGACGGCACAGGAGTCACATGGATGGCACGCATTCGATCCGGAGAAGATCCTGCTCGACCCGTACGCGCGTGCCGTTTACTTCCCGCCGCGTTTCGACCGCGGCGCCGCGTCCGGCCCAGGAGGTAACGCCGGCAGGGCACCGCTCGGGGTCCTTCGTCGTGAGACTTGTGCTTTCGACTGGGGCAGCGGCCGCCGACCACGCCACGAGTCGGATCTGATCATCTATGAGCTGCACATCAAGGGCTTCACCTACCACCCAAGCTCCGGTGTCAGCGAGGTCAATCGCGGCACCTACTCAGGCCTAACTGAGAAGATACCGTACCTGCAAGAGTTGGGCATCACCGCAGTGGAGCTGATGCCGGTTTTTCAATTTGACCCCCAGGAAGACAACTACTGGGGTTACATGCCGCTCAGCTTCTTCGCCCCGCATAACGAATATGCCGTCGGCAAGGGCATGTGCCAACAGCACGACGAGTTTCGGGCGATGGTCAAGGCGTTTCACGATGCCGACATCGAGGTCATCGTCGACGTTGTCTACAACCATACGGCTGAAGGAAATCATCGTGGGGCGACCTACACTTTCAAAGGCATCGACAATAGTACGTACTATCTGATGTCCGGCCGTTCGGAGGATCCATATATCAACGCCTCGGGCACGGGAAACACCCTCCATTGCAGCAACCGCTATGTCCGCAAGATGATTGTCGACAGCCTGCGGTACTGGGTCCGGGAGATGCACGTCGACGGGTTCCGCTTCGACCTGGCGTCCATTTTCGCCTTGAAGGGCGACGGCTCGCTCAATGCGGATGACCCGCCCATTTTCGGGGACATATTGTCCGACCCTGACCTCTCGAACGTGCGTCTCATTGCCGAGCCCTGGGACGCAGCGAACGTGTACCAGCTGGGCCGCGCATTTCCAGGTACGCGTTGGTCTCAGTGGAATGCACGGTTCCGCGATGACGTGCGCCGCTTCATCCGCGGGGATCCCGGCCTGGTGCCCTCGATCATGACACGGCTTTACGGAAGCGATGATCTGTTCCCAGATACACTGGAGCATGCCTACCATCCCTATCAGAGCGTGAACTTCATCACCGCCCACGACGGCTTCACACTCTATGATCTCGTCTCGTACGACCACAAGCACAACTGGGCAAATGGGCATAACAACACCGATGGCCCACCGGAAGAATCCTCTTGGAACTGCGGTTGGGAGGGCGATGAGGGTCTGCCAGCCGAGGTTCTCGCGCTACGGAAACGACAGGTCAAGAACTTCATTTGTCTCTTGCTTGTCTCGAATGGGACGCCGATGCTGCGGGCCGGTGACGAGTTCCTCCAGACCCAAGGCGGTAACAGCAATCCGTACAATCAGGACAACGAGACGTCCTGGCTGAATTGGAGTAGGCTGGGTGATAACGACGATATCTTCCGTTTCCTGCGGAATCTGATCGCCTTCCGCAAGGCGCGCGATTCACTTTCGCGCTCACGCTTCTGGCGAAGCGACGTGCACTGGTACGGCCCGGTGGGTGCCGTCGATATGTCTTGGGAGTCGCGTACCTTGGCATACCTCGTGGACGGTGAGTCTGAGCAGGACGCGGACATCTATGTCATGATTAACGCCGGTTCCCAGCCTGTCGATTTCACGATCCAAGACAACAGACCGATCTCGCGCTGGAAACGCTTCGTTGATACAGGGAGAACTCCACCTGACGACTGCCGCGACCCGGGAAGCGAAGTCGAGCTGGGCAAGAGGAGCTACACCGTGCAGGCCCGCTCGATTGTAGTCCTTGTGGCGTAAGGTGTCAAAACTCAGCCCATCCCGAAGCGGACTGAGTTCCGTCGAGTCCGAGTCAAAACGCGGGCTTGATTTTCGTCTTGAGCATGTCCCAGATCATCGTGGACAGTTCACAATCGAACCATTCGAGGAACATTTCACGCGTCAGCTCTTCCGGCCATAAGTCGGGGTCGCGCATCCAGCCGTTGAGCTGCTCTTTGAAGATCCACTCCCAAGTGTCGTCGACAAGGAGCTTGAAATCTTCCAGGAAATCGATGCTCTCAACAAGGTAGATACTGGGGCTTGCTCGTAGTGCTTGAAGGTCCGCTCTTGGCCCATCGTCGTCTACGGAGTTGGCCCAGTCGACATACGGCTGCTTTGGGCGAACGATCAGGCCGGCGCGGTTGATAGTGCGAGGGTAATGGGCGAACACGATGGATGACTCCTCTACGCGGCAGCCCGATGATAGTGCTTCAGCATTCCGCCGACGCGCGTTCGTGCCACAATGGGACCGGTGTTCTTCGTACCTTCGTCCCTTCCTTCGATCAGTCGGTTTCCAATCCCCTGGTGGTTCCGTTCGGTGTGATAGTGTTGAACATACTCGTTTATCACGTGCCTGAGATGCCTCCCGCCAAAGAAGATCATTCGATCAAGACACTCGGATTTGATTGATCTGACAAAGCGTTCAGATTCGGACTTTTCGGTGGGAGTCTCACGCAGTCTACGCCTGTCGCCGCGAGCGTCTTCGTAAACTGCGCCGCGTACAGCGGATCACGATCGTGGATTAGGTAACGCTTGCCGTTGAGGAACCCGCCAAAACATTCGGTCAGGTTCCGCGCGATCTGGACAATCCACGAGCCACAGGGATCTGGTGCAACGCCTGCGATCTCGACACGCCGAGCCGAGAGTTCCATCACGAAGAACACCGCATACCGAACAAGTCCGAACTGTGTCCAGACCTCCACGGTGAAGAAGTCGCAGGCAGCAAGCGAATCCCAATGATTTCGGATAAACCCGTTCCAAGTCGACTTCTTCGATCGCTCGGGTGCCGGGCCGATGCCGTGGCTCTTGAGGATCCGCTTGATCGTCGTTCTGCAAACGCTGTAGTCCAGATTGGCAAGCGCGCCTTGGATTCGTCCCTATCCCCAAGTCCGATTCTCATTAGCCATGCGTTGTACGCGGCGCTGGATGCACTCGGCGATCCGTGGCCTTCCAGGTCTGCGATTGGCGCTCCCGTCGCACTTCATGGCAATGAGTCTTCTATGCCAACGCAAGACGGTGTCGGGCGTCACGATATTGCAGCATGTCGAGAGCAGTCGGCGTCCAAGGGCCTTCCCCGACACGGCCAGCCGTCGTCGTTGCTCGTCGTTCAACCGCAGTCGTCTCTTTCCGAGCAGCTCACGTAGGACTGGGTTCTCCTCCTTGAGATTGTCGACAACGGCGGCCTGCTCCCGGTTCATCCATCCTGCAATCGCGATGAGCAGGATATTCCACGGGTTCAGATGCATGGCACCGATTCTAACCGGCAACGCGGGCATTGTGGAGCTACGCCGTCAGCCCCGGTCGGGCTTGACCAAGCTCGACGAAATGCGGAGAATCGGCGTCGGCCGAATAAAGACGCCCTACGGGCGCCGCCGCGTGGAGGCCTGACGGATTCCTCGGAGCTGTGGAGACTGTAGCGGGCGAGGGCCGCCGCGCAGCTTGCAGCGCGTTCCCCTCGGTTCTTCGCGGACGGCGGCCCCGGGGTCCGCTGACTGTTCAAGTTTGATCGCTTGACATTGTCCTCGCGGATCAGTAAACTGGTGCAACACCGGAGAGGAGCGGAGCACCTGTCATGTGGCTCCTCGCTGCGAAGTGGAGATGTGCTCGTTTCGAGCGTGAACTGCCACCTCGTCTCAGCCCTGTCACTAGCTGTGGGTGGGACTTCCGCGGCGCCGTAACGATCCGCTCCCGGATGCCCGGCGTTGACGGCGGAGGGTTCCGTTGCACGCGCACCCATATCGCTGATCCTTCCGCATGGCGTTGCCGCGCCGCTGATGCTGATCAGAGCACGGCGCGGGCCGTGGCTGCTGCCTTTGGCCGGGCTGACGGTTTCATCGAATGCGGAAGAATCAACACTGTCAGGCTTGCTTCCACTAATCGCAGAGGCCCGTCCAAGCCCGTTATTCGATCGGGCCGCAGGAGAAAGTGCCATGTGTGCTATCAACATGACTCGAAGATTGTGCTGGTCTGTTTCCTTTTTGCTTCTGGCGGCCGGGGCCGCATCGGCCCAGACCACCTGGTACGTGGACGATGACAACTGTCCCGGATCGGGATCGGGCACGGTGTCAGATCCGTTCTGCTTCATCCAGGACGGGATCGACGCCGCGTCCGACGCGCACGAGGTCGTCGTCAAACCAGGGTCGTACAACGAGGCCATCGATCTTCTCGGCAAGGCGATCACCCTGCGCAGCACCGACGGGCCCGAAGTCACGACAGTCGACGCCACGGGCTTGAACGCCAGCGTCGTGAAGTGTATCGGCGTCGAAGGTCCGGACACCTTTCTTGACGGCTTCACGATCACGGGCGACACCGGTACCGATGACGGCTCCGGATACGCCGTCGGGGGCGGCATGTACAAGGAGTACAGCGGGCCGACCGCGTTATGCAGTAGAAAGTAGCAATCGTCGAGAAGCAACGCTCAACTTGTAGACACCGCCCCCGTATCATAGACGCTCGCGGTCGCACGGTGACGCAACTTGACCCGGTTGCAATGTACTTGCTGCATCGACACAATGAAGGTATTCCGCGTGAAGTGCTCAACGAGCTAGCCCGAGAGATCGGCATCGGCAGGCCGGTGGAGAGTCGGTTTGGGCTCTGGGGTGGCGGCGTCGCCTTCGCGTGCGCTCTGCTGCTGTTGGCTAGTGCGCTCACGCAACTGATCAAGGGAAGCATGCTCTTTGGCGAATTCGTGCGGCGAGCATTCTTATACCAGGGAATCTGGGTTGTGCCGTTCATGTTCTGGAGGGCGGCCCGGAACAGTCGCTTCGATCGAATCCGCCGGATTATGCTCAGGTACCTTTGCTGCCCACACTGTGGTTACGACCTGCGTATGCTGCCCGGGGACGAGAAGGATGGCACGACCGTATGCCCCGAGTGTGGCTGTGCATGGGAACTGCCAAGCGAAGCAAAAATACCCCGAGAAGCATGACTGCCCATGTAGACCGAGTGACGGGCGTGTCCGGTACCGTTGTTCGATTGCCGATGTAGGGATACCACTAATAGATGCCCGTGCCAGCCAAGCGATCAGGAGGCAGACCATGCAGACGAGCAACGCATTGATGACCCCGATCACACTCCGTCCGATTGGTGTCATTCGGAGCCCTTACACCGTGGCCGAAAAGACACCCATTCAGCCGGTATTCGCCGCGAACACCCGCGGGACGGCAGAACTTCAACATGAGTATGAAGAGGGGCTAGTCGATCTGGAGGGCTTCTCCCATCTGTGGCTCATCTATGTGTTCCACCATGCCGGCGAGCCGTGCCTGACCATAAAGCCGTTTCTTGACGACGTGCCGCACGGCCTCTTCGCGACGCGCGCGCCGTGCCGACCGAACCCGGTTGGCCTGAGCCTTGTTCGATTAGTGCGCCGAGAAGGGCCGATTCTGCACTTGGAGGATGTCGACGTTCTCGACGGTACGCCGCTGTTGGACATTAAACCGTACATCACGCGCTTTGACGTTCGCGATGGCGCTTGTTGTGGGTGGCAAGAGCATGTGGACGATGAGACGGCTCGGCAGCGGGGACGGCGCGGTTTCGAAGGCTGAGAGGCTGAGCCGGTGCTGGAGAGGCCGGGCGCAGCGGGTTGGCGTTCCATGCGAGACTCGGTACCCTGCCAGGCAGACAGCGGTCAGCGAATGATCGACGTGATTCGAAGTCCGGTCAGATTCTTTCGGCGGCTTCACGGCGAGCTGCGCAAATCCGAGCACGTCTACATGGTGCTCGTCGCGCTGCTGATTGGCCTCGGAGGTGGTCTTTTCGCCGTCGGGTTTAGGAAGCTGATCGGGCTGGGCAACCAGATTTCCTGGCAGGCCAGCAGTTACACGATCGATTACATCCGCCAGCTTCCGCTTTGGTGGAAGATCGTGGCTCCAAGCACCGGAGGCCTGCTGTGCGGCATGATCATCCACTACTTCGCCAGCGAAGCCAAAGGGCATGGGGTTCCCGAGGTCATGGAGGCGGTCGCTCTGCGCGGTGGGCGCATCCGACCGCGCGTTGTCATCGCCAAGATGCTCGCCTCGGCGATCTGCATAGCTTCGGGGGGATCGGTCGGCCGTGAAGGGCCGATCGTACACATCGGCTCGGCCTTCGGGTCGACGGTTGGTCAATGGCTACGCATCGACGAAGGCCGGCTGCGGACGCTCGTAGGCTGTGGAGTGGCGGCGGGGATCGCGGCAACGTTTAACGCCCCCGTCGCCGGTGCGCTGTTTGCGGTGGAGATTGTCCTGGCCGACTTCGGCATTATGCAATTCTCGCCAATTGTTATCGCCTCGGTTGCCGCAACTGTAGTGGGTCGGCATTATCTTGGGGACACGCCTGCGTTTGAGGTGCCTCGATACAGTGTCGAGAGTCCTTACGAGCTCTTCGCCTACGCCGTGCTCGGCATCTTGGCTGGAGTGGCTGCGCTAGCCTTTACACAAACTCTGTATTTTGTCGAAGACCTATTCGACAAACCTCGAGTCTGGCCTCCGGTCAAGACACTGTTGGGCGGTGCGGTGGTCGGAGTCATCGGCTTGTGGTTTCCGGAGATCTTCGGCGTGGGGTATGAGGCGATCGGCGAAGCCCTCCACGGGCAGATGATCTGGCATCTTCTGCTCGTCCTCGTCGCGATAAAGATCATTGCAGTCTCCATTACGATCGGTTCGGGCGGCTCGGGTGGCATCTTCGCGCCTTCGCTATTCATCGGCGCGATGGTGGGCGGTGGACTGGGAACCGTGATTCACTCGATGTGGCCGGAGAGCACCGCAGGCTCGGGCGCGTACGCGCTGGTGGGGATGGCGGCCGTCGTTGCCGGAACGACGTATGCCCCGATTACGGCGATCGTGATCATCTTTGAGTTAACGGCCGACTACAAGATTATGCTGCCACTGATGATCAGCGCGATAATCGCAACGCTTCTAGCGACAAGACTGCAGACGGGCTCGATCTACACGATCAAGCTTTTGCGGCGCGGCGTGGATATTCGCAAGGGTCAAGACATCGACGTTCTGCGGCACGTACTCGTGCGTGACGAAATGCGCCGCGAGGCAGCTACGGTGCTGCCCAGCGCAGAGCTGCTACCGGTGGTCTCGAAGTTCATCGAACATCGAGGAAACTCGATATTCGTCGTCGATGACGATCGGCACATGTTAGGCATAATCACGGCGGGTCATATACGTTCGGTTATGGCGGACACTTCCGCCTTGGAGGGGCTGCTCATCGCGCAGGACATGATGCAGGAAACCGCAATGCCCGTCGTTGGCCCGGAGGACTCTCTGGCGGATGTGATGAAGCGTCTGGCGCACTACCGAGGTGAGGTGCCCGTAACGGAAAACGAACGCTTGGTCGGGGTCATCTGGCCGGAAGATGTCATCGAGCGCTATAACACCGAGATACTCAAACGTGATATGGCCTCCAGCATGGCATCGACTCTGAGCGGGAGTCGATCTGTCGCACCGATCCCCGCCGTCAAGAACACAAGTATGGTCGAGGTTCCCGTACCAGCATCGTTTGTGGGCCAAAGCCTGGGCAGCCTGGACATTCGCAATCGCTTCGAGGTCACCGTGCTGATGGTCAAGCAGCGAGATGGAACAGGGAAGGAAGTAGTCCGTGCTGGCCCCGGAGCCGACTACACGTTCCGATCGGGCGATACGCTACTAATCATCGGACCTGACGACAAAGTCCAACGCCTCGAACGCGCCTATCCTGGAACGGGATAAGACGACGGTGCGTTTGCCGGAACCTGTCCCTGTCCCTAGGGTTTATTCCCTACGCCTTGTCAATGAGCGACTTACGGTTTGACGCCTCCTGCCTACCTGTCCCTAGCGTTTAGGCCGTTTGAAGGAGGGTTACTGGCGTGCGGCCAGGCCCGTTGAGAGACGGTCGGCACGCCTTCGGTAGAAGTCTTGCTGCTACAGTATCCCAGGACCATGTCTCCGCCACAGCAGTTGTCCACGTACCACGTTGCCTCTCTCGTTGCCTCGCAGTCCTCATTGGTCACTCGGTTAGGGGCCGCGGATTGTAGCCACGGGTGGACCGAGGCCCGACCGGGCCGAGCGGA
>CAYOQG010000233.1:0-9617 GCA_964405925.1 uncultured Phycisphaeraceae bacterium
GCCCAACCGTCCCCGCCCATGATCCACACGCTTCGCTTCACGAGGACGTCAACGCCACTTTGTAGGTTGCGGCTTTCGGGTGTGTCGATCTTGGCAAGCTTCTCCTTCAATTGAGCAACACGTTGCCGCTGACCGATGATCCCGGCTTCATCCGACTGGTCCGCGTTGACAACGGCCGCAGCTAGCTCCGGGCCGATCTGATCGGCCAGCTTCAGCACCAACTCACACGCGAACTCCCGGTGCTTGTCGATGGTCAAACGGAAACCGAAGCCAAACTCCGCATTGTCCTCAAAGAGCGAGTTTGACCAGGTCGGCCCGCGGCCTTCCCTGTTCTTAGCCCACGGCGTGGTCGGCAGGTTCCCACCGTAGATCGATGAGCAACCTGTCGCGTTGCTCATGATCGCCCGATCGCCGAAGAGCTGGCTCACCAGTTTCACGTAAGGGGTCTCGCCGCAGGCAGCACAGGCACCGGAATACTCGAATAGCGGCGTCAAGAACTGCGACCCCTTGACCGTGTTCATCTTGAGCTTCGTGCGGTCAAACTCCGGCAGATCGAGGAAGAAAGCGTAGTTCGCACGCTCCGACTCGCGAAGCGGCGGCTGGGGCACCATGTTGATCGCCTTGTACCCAGTCTTCTCTTTGTTCTTGGCCGGGCAGACCTCCACACACATCCCGCAACCCGTGCAGTCCTCGGGCGCGACCTGGATCGTAAACCGCAAGCCTTTGAACTCGGGACCTTTCGCGTCGACCGACTTGAACGTCGCCGGTGCGTTCTCGAGGCACGTCGAAGCGTACGCATTGGCACGAATCGCCGCGTGGGGACAGACCAGCGCACACTTGTTGCACTGGATACAAACCTCGGCGTCCCATTCGGGAATCTCCAGGGCAATATTCCGCTTCTCCCACCGCGCCGTGTCGGTTGGAAATGTGCCGTCGACAGGAAAAGCGCTGACCGGAACCTTATCACCCTCCCCGGCGATAATCCTGGCTGTCACGTTTTGGACGAAGTCAGGGGCCTGGGCAGAAACAACCGGTGGTCGCTCACGCGGGCTCGTCGCCTGTGAGGGAACGGACACTTCGTGCAGGTTTTCCAGCGTCCGGTCGACAGCGGCGAAGTTCTGCTTGACTACGGCTTCCCCCCGGATTCCGTAGGTCTTCCGGATCGCCCCCTTGATCTTCTCGATGGCCTCTTCGCGCGGCAGCACACCGGAGATCGCGAAAAAGCAGGTCTGCATGATCGTGTTGATTCGTGCACCCATGTTCGCTTCCCGTGCCACCTTGTAGGCATCGATCACGTAGAATTTCATCTTCTTGTCGATGATCTGGCGCTGGACCTCAACGGGCAGCGTATCCCATACCTTGTCCGCAGGGGCTTGCGTGTTGAGCAAAAACGTCGCCCCCGGGGCAGCCTGAGACAGCATCTCGTACTTGTCAATAAACACCTGCTGGTGACAGGCGATGAAATTCGCTCTTTGGAGCAGGTAAGTCGAGCGGATCGGCTTTCTTCCGAACCTGAGGTGGGAGACGGTTACCGACCCGGCCTTCCTCGAGTCATAAACAAAATAGCCCTGGGCATTCGCCTCCGTCTCCTCGCCGATGATCTTGATCGAGTTCTTGTTGGCGCTGACCGTTCCGTCCGCCCCCAATCCCCAGAACATCGCCCGGACCGCGTCTTCATCCTCCGTGGTGAAGTTGGGGTCGTAGTCAATCGATTGATGGGTCACGTCATCGTCGATGCCAACGGTAAAGTGATTCCTCGGTCTCTTCTTGAGCATCTCGTCGAAGACACCCTTGACCATCGCCGGAGTGAATTCTTTGGATGACAGCCCATACCGGCCGCCAATCACCCGCGGCGGCGTCTTGAAGCAGTTACCGGTCTGGGCAGCATGTTCAACCAGGGCAGTTACGATGTCCTGGTAGAGCGGCTCACCGATCGCGCCTGGCTCCTTGGTTCGATCGAGTGCGGCAATGGTCTTTGTGGTCGACGGCAGAGCCTCCACAAACCGCTCCCCCGCAAAGGGTCGATACAAGCGCACCTTGATGACCCCGACTCTTTCACCCGCTGCCACTAGATGCTCGACCGCTTCGTGGGCAGCCTCCGCCCCGGACGCCATCAGCACGATCACCCGCTCCGCCTCCGGATGACCAAAGTAGTCGAACAGATGATACGATCGCCCGACGATCTCCGCGAAACGGTCCATCGTTTTCTGCACGATGTCCGGGCAGGCGTCATAATAGGGGTTGACCGTCTCCCGGGCCTGGAAGAAGACGTCGGGATTCTGTGCCGAGCCGCGAAGAACGGGTCGATCCGGGTTCATGGCCCGCGCCCGATGGGCGAAGACGAGCTCGTCGTCGATCATCGCCCGCAGGTCTTCCTCGCTAAGCTGCTCGATTTTCACCACCTCGTGCGAGGTACGGAAACCGTCAAAAAAGCTGATAAACGGCACCCTCGCTTCCAGCGTGGCGGCGTGGGCGATGGTGGCTAAGTCCATGATCTCCTGGGCATTACCGGAAGCGAGCTGAGCAAACCCGGTCGACCGTGCCGCCATCACGTCACTATGGTCACCGAAAATCGACAGGGCGTGCGTCGCCACCGTCCGGGCGGAGACGTGAAAGACGGTCGGCGTAAGTTCGCCGGCGATCTTGAACATGTTGGGGATCATCAAGAGCAACCCCTGCGACGCGGTGAACGTTGTCGACAGCGCTCCGGTCTGCAGGGCCCCGTGCACCGCTCCCGCGGCACCGCCCTCGCTTTGCATCTCGGTGACACTCGGGACCGTGCCCCAGATGTTGCGTATGTTTTGAGCGGACCATTCATCCGCCCATTCCCCCATCGGTGAGCTCGGTGTGATTGGGTAGATGGCGATGACCTCGCTCAACCGGTGAGCGACGTAGGCTGCTGCTTCATTACCATCGATCGTGATTTTGGGCCTGTTCATGTTTTCTCATCCTCTGTGGCAGGCACCACTGCCGGCAAATTGTGAATGCTGAATTCTGCATCTGACATTCGCCAGCGGTCTGCCTCGTTCGGCCTGCTAATAGGCAGTCTAATGCTCGTGGAGCCTGGGGCAACTCGCGCCCGCTCGGAGCTCGTCTCGCGACTATTCGTTGTTCCTGCGTCACGGGAGATTCAGCAAGTAGCGTTCCATTTGCCAGGCCGGATTGGGCCTGATCGCCGCCGAAATCCGGTTTTTTCGGACCTTCAGAGTGTGAAGTGTATGAACGAATCGAACCACCCGGCGCGTACAGCCCGGCTGCACGGCACATGGTCGATCTCCCCTATCGCCGCCCCGCCTCCGCCACGGAACAGCCGTCACGCCCACCCGCGGAGGCTGCTGCGTCCCCCAGCCGGGGGATGACTATCCCCTCGGCGGGTTCACAGTAACCCCAGCTTCTCGAGCCTATAGCGGAAGGCGTCACGGCTCAAGTTCAACAATTTGGCTGCCTGCGTCTGGTTATTCTTCGTTCGTTTAAGCGCCTGCCTGATGAGGTTGTTTTCCAGCTCCCGCAAGTCGATCCCACCAGTAGGCAACACGAGGCCGGTCACGCTGGCGTTGGTGTATCGCTGGTCGGTTGGCCCGAGGACGATGTCGTCTACACCAATGCTCTCACCCTTGCACAACAAGACGGCGCGCTCGATGACGTTACGCAGCTCCCGAACGTTTCCGGGCCATGCATAACTGTAGAGCCTCTCGAATGCCTCATCGTTGATGTCCGTGATCGGCTTGCGGAACTCCTTCGAGAATTGCATGACGAAGTGCTGGGCGAGCAGGCGGAGGTCATCACCCCGGTCTTTAAGCTGCGGTAAGAAGATGGGAATCACGTTGAGCCGATACATCAAATCGTTACGGAACGATCCATCCTCGATCAGCCGCTCCAAGTCGCGATTCGTCGCCGCGATCACCCGCACGTCAACAGAAATCTCCTGGGTACCACCGACCCGCCGGAAGGTATGCTCCTCGAGGAACCTGAGTAATTTCGCTTGCAGCCTCAGTGGCATGTCCCCCACCTCGTCCAGGAAAATCGTGCCGCCGTCCGCCAGCTCGAAGAGCCCCTTCTTGGTCGCCTTGGCGTCGGTGAACGCCCCCTTTTCGTGGCCGAACAGTTCGCTTTCCAGCAAGGTCTCCGACAGCGCCGTGCAAGTGATGTTCATGAAAGGCCGCGGTGCGCGATCCGAGTTATAGTGAATGACACGGGCCACCAGATCCTTCCCCGTTCCGGAGTCGCCACGCAAGAATATGGTCGAGGCACCGCTTTTCGCGACCCGGCTGATGATGTCGTAAAGCTCCAACATGCAGGAGGCCTGTCCGATGATTCGGTCGATGCCGTACTCATGTTGGATGTGCCGCCGCAGCTCACGGACTTCGCGGCGCAGCTTTGTCGTCTCCAGGGCCTTGTCCGCGGTCCGCAGCACATCGTCCATGTTGAACGGCTTGGTGATGTAGTCATAGGCCCCGAGCTTGATCGCGTCGACCGCGCTTTCGATGCTGGAATAAGCCGTCATCATGATCACGACGACGTCACGATCTGTCTCACGTACCTTGCGGAGAACATCGAGACCCGTGATATCAGGTAGCTTGTAATCAAGCATGATCAAGTCGTATACACCTGCGTTGAGTGCCTCAAGCGCGTTATTCCCCGTCTCGACCTCGGTTACCTGATAGCCGTGGGCCTCGAACTTCTGTCGCAGCGACCAACGGATCAACTTCTCATCCTCGATGATCAGGACGCGGACGGTCATGACTTGGCATTCCCCTTTTCCGCGTGTCCGCCGTAAGGCAGGGTCACGACGACGCGGGTGCCTTCACCGAGCTTACTATCCAGATGAATGTCCCCACCATGAACCTCGACGATGCGACGACAGATAGACAGCCCGAGCCCCGTTCCGCGGGCCTTTGTTGTGAAGAACGGCTCAAAAGCCCGCTCGATCACTTCCGGTGACATGCCGCGTCCCTCATCCCTTACATGAAGCTGAGCATGGTCGGCGTTTTGAGTAACCCCCAGGTAGATGACACCGCCATTCTCGGATGCGTGGGCCGCGTTGAGGATAAGGTTAAACAGCAGTTGTTCGATCTGAGCGTCGTCGGCATAAACAGCCGCATGGCGGTCCCGTTTGTCATACTTGACACGAACCCGCTGCAGCGTGGGTTCCTTACGCAGTAGGGTCAAGACGCGTGTGACGACATTGTCGAGGGTCACTTTCGTCGCCTTTGGAGGTGTCGGCCGGGCGTACTGAAGCAGGTCCTTCACGGTCGCGTCCAGCCGGCCGATCTGCCCGAGGATCTCGCTGACAATGGGTTGGTGCGGATCGTCCGGTTTCATGGCGTCGCGGATGATCTGGATTGCCCCGCTGATCCCGGCTAGCGGGTTCTTGATCTCGTGGGCCAGCGACGCCGCCAGTTGACCGATCTCGGCCAAGTGCTCCGCCCGGGTGAGCTTCTCCTCGACCGCGGTGCGCTCGAACCTGCGCACCTGCTCAGCATAGGACTGCTTGTAGCGCTCCAGCATGGCGGCCAGTTCCACCATCAGCAGCTTGTGCAAGGACTCGAGCTTTTTCGCCGGCCCCGCAACGCGCGCCGCCCGGACTCGCCGTTCGAGCTCCTGCCAGATCAGTTCCATGCCCGCGAAGATGTAGTGCTGCGGGAGGCCGGCGGCGGCGTGGGCGGCGCCAATCTTTCCCCGTCGCTCGCCGTTGGTCGGCTCAGCCCGGCAGTCGAAAAGCTCGTGGAGCCATTCGCGCAACAGGCCCCGCTGCCGCTCGACCTGCGGTTTGCCGCCCTTGAACACAGCCCGGGCGTCCTCCTTCTGCAGGAGCCAGTCGTAAAAATGATCCGCGATTTCTGTGATCAATGGCGTAATCACAGGCGCCAAAGACCGCACGCGATCCGCATCGGCTTGGTCAAACCCGATCGCTGTCGGCATCTCGTCAAAGATCGACTCATCCATATAGACATTATATGGCCCGTCAGTGGGCTGCGACAGTAACCGACAGGACCGTACACGCCAGCCCCCAGTCGAGGAGACCCGAAATCAAGCCGGCTGGGTCCGTCCAGCTCTCATCCGTCCGCGGACCTGCGGAGGCCATGTCGCACCTTGCCGTCTCATTATTTGCCAACTGTGGCAAGCGATGATGTCCCTGTGGGATATTCCGTGTCCGGTGTGGCATTTGGCTCAAGACGTATGTTCCGCACCCGCCGCCGGCCCATATTGCCGTTCCCGCCCCCAGCGAATCTCGAGCGCGCGACATGGCTGACCCGTCTCAACGCAAGCTATTCGGTGAAGCTTGGCACGGCTACTGCCAGTCAAGCCATAGTGTCTGAGTAGTCGGGCAGCGCGGAGAGAGTGGATCCAATCATCTGGCGATGGACGCACGACGAGGGGCGATAGACCTGCAATGCCCACAGCTCGGGAAGTCTTGATTGTTGAACCGGAGGACCTCGTGCGATGGTCGCTCGTTACGTACCTGAAACAGTGGTTTCAGGTTCACCCGGCGGCATCGAGGGCGGCAGCCGATCAGATTCTTGAAGACTTCCCCATTGATGCCGTGGTCGTCTCGGATGACTTGTCCGACCAGGCAGCCGATGAGATCGAAAACCACGCCCGCTCCCGGAACCCCTCCGCCCGAGTAGTTCGTATGGTTACCCATTCCCCGGCAGAAAGGAGCCTTAGCGAAGGCACGCTCCAACTCGAGAAACCGTTCGAGCTTTCAAGGTTGAGTGGCCTGCTCGGCGCCAAAAGCCCGTGAACCTCTTGCACTCCATGACCTACTGTTGCGGCGGTGCTTCAGCCCGAGCCGCGCCGTTTCGCGCCGAGCCGCGGGCTTCAGTCTGCGCGGGGCCGTGGACTCCGCTTGCGCCCACACATGAGAGTGGCCCTCCTATCGCCCAATCATTTTCAGGAAGCCCTGTTCGTCAACGGTCTTGACACGCAGGTCCTTGGCCTTTGTCAATTTCGATCCGGGTGATTCTCCGCAGACGACAAGGTCTGTCTTCTTGCTGACACTGCCCGCGGCTTTGCCACCGAGTTGCTTGATCAAGTCCTGGGCCTCCTTGCGGCTCATGCTCTCTAGGGTGCCCGTGACGACCACCGTCTTGCCAGCGAGGGGGCTGTCGCCAGCGCGGTGTCGTTTCGGTTGCATCATGTTGACCCCCACAGCCCTTAGACGCTCTACAGCCCTGGAACCTCCCTTGCTGCGAAAGAAATGGACGATGCTGGCAGCCATCTCCGGACCTACACCTTCGACCTCGGTGAGTGCTTCCTCGTCGGCTGCCTCGAGTTCCTCCATCGACCCAAAGTGATCCGCCAAAAGCTCGGCTGTGCTGCCGCCGACGTGGCGGATGTTCAAAGCCGCCAACAATCGGGCCAAAGGCTGCTTCTTGCTCTCCTCGATCCCCGCGAGCAGATTATCGACGCTCCTTTCACCCATCCGTTCGAGAGCCACCAGAGCGTCGCGACGCTTATGCAGATGGTAGAGGTCTGCGTAGTCATGAATGAACCCTTTGTCGACGAGCGTCTCGATGAGCACTTGCCCCGCCCCCTCGATATCCATCTGGTTGCGCCCGGCGAAGTAGATCAGCCGCTCCTTGAGCTGTGCCGGACATGCGGGGTTGATGCAGCGGATGTACACACCACCCTCGTCCTTCTCTACCGCTCCCTTACAGACAGGACAGGACGTCGGACGCTTGAGAAGTTTGGCATCCTTGGGGCGCTTCTCTTTTATCACCTCGACGACTTGGGGAATGATCTCCCCGGCTTTCTCGACGACCACCGTGTCACCGATCCGCACGTCGAGCCGATCCACCTGGTCGAAGTTGTGCAACGTCGCGTGCTGGACCGTCGTCCCTGACAGTTGCACCGGTTTCATCACCGCCCGCGGCGTGATCGTCCCCAGCTTGCCAACTTGATAGTCCACTTTGAGCAACACGCTCTCGGCTTGTTCGGCTGCAAACTTGTAGGCGATGCACCATCGCGGGTACCGACTCGTCGATCCGAGGGCGTCTCGCTGATCGAGGGCGTCGACCTTGATAACCAGACCATCGGTCTCATAGGCAAGCTTCCGACGCCGCTCGTCCCACTCGGGCAACCGCTCGATGATCTCCTCGATCGAATCCACGACGTTGCGGTAGGGGCTGATCGGAATGCCCCACGCTTCCAACTGGGCAAACAGCTTCGTATCCGTCGCGGCTGTCAAGGGTTCGATCACTCCCGGCCCATGGGCCACAAACTGCAAGCCCCGACCCGCGATGTTTCTGGGATCGAGCTGCTTGAGTGTACCGGCTGTGGCATTTCGCGGATTGGCGAACGTCGGTTCACCCGCCGCTTCCCGCTGGGCGTTGAAACGCTGGAAATTCTTCGTCGGCCAGACGATCTCACCGCGGACTTCCAACGTGTCTGGCGGATTCCGCCCGAGCAGCCTGAGTGGAATCGAACGAATGGTTCGGACATTCTGCGTGATGTCATCTCCCGTCGTTCCGTCACCCCGTGTGGCTCCGAGCGTAAGCGACCCCCCTTCATAAATCAGTGAGACCGCCACACCATCGATCTTGGGATCCACCACGTAGCGATAGGACTCGCCACCGAGTCCCCTGGCCACCCGCTCATCGAACTCCCGAAGCTGCGCCTCGTCGTAGGTGTTGTCAACTGACAGCATTGGGATGGTGTGGGTGACGTGCTCGAATCCCTCGACCGGTGCACCACCCACACGTCGTGTTGGCGAGTCGGGCGTGACCAGCTCAGGGTTCTCTTCTTCAAGTTGCCTCAATTCGGCGAAGAGCTTGTCGTACACCCGATCGCTGATCTTCGGCTTACCGAGCACGTAGTAGGCGTGGTCGTGCTCGCGAATCTCCTCCCGGAGCCTCTCGATTCGTTTGGCGACGGACGCGGACATGGCGAGATTATCCACGCCAGGGGCGGTTGTTTCAAACGGGTGAGATTAATGGGATGAGGCAAACCCGGACCAAAATAACCGTATTGCGAAATACGCTGCAAAAAAAGTGCTGACCCCGGGCGGAAAAGTCTATGGGCTTGACTTCCCTTGGCCAGGCAACCTAGACTCTGGTAGACTGTTGGTCCCCGCCAGCTACCCATCAGGGGAACCGCTATGTCATCGATCAGCTTCAAGGTGATTGGCCTCATCGTTGTCCTTTCACTCTCGTACGGGACAGGCCGAGCGCAAACGATCACTTATGTCGACGACGACGCTGCCTTGGGTGGTGATGGAACGAGCTGGGCCACGGCGTACAGGTATCTTCAGGATGCCCTGCACGTTGCGAATCCTGGAGATGAGATTCGCGTCGCCGGCGGCGTCTACAAACCCGACCAGGACGAGTCCGGCAACGTCACGCCCGGCGACCGGGAGGCCACGTTCCAGCTTATAAGCGGTGTAGCCATTTATGGCGGTTACCGCGGCTGCCTAGGCGGGGACTGCGACGGCGGCGATCCGGACGAACGCGACATCGCCCTCCACGAAACCACTCTTACCGGCGACCTGGCCGGGGACGATGCGGAGGTTGCTTCGGCGTGGCAACTGCTGGACGAGCCGACCAGGGCCGACAACAGCTATCACGTCGTCACCGGCAGCAGCACGGACGGGACGGCGATGCTTGACGGCTTCACCA